>JAGBPV010000077.1 GCA_017633195.1 bacterium | reverse complement strand
TCACAAAGCTTTAGTACCAAATGTTTCATAAATATTGAACAATTCAAGTCATTGTTCTGGTTTTAATTGTTTAGACATAAAAAACAATAATCCTTCCTTTCTTTGAAAGAACTATTGCCCAATTTTAATGTCCAAGTTTAGAATATTATTATTAATATATTTATTATCATGATTTAAATCTAAACTGTAACTGTAATTTAAGATTTGCTTAAATCCAAATAATAAACTTAATTCTTTTAAACTATTTTCATGTTTATTATTAAAGATAAATCAGTTATTAGTATTATCAAAAATAATATTTTTAAAATTCTTGAAATTAATTTGTGCTAAAGATTGATAAGCAAGAATTAAACTAGTATGATAACTTCTTCCTTGTTCTAAGATAGTTTTTAAATCAGAATTAATATAACTGCCAAATTCATCTAGAATAATGAATAAATCTCCATCTTTATTTTTAATACTTTGTCTTAAATCTAAACATACTGCATGTGCTAAATCATTTGAATAATTTGGTAAACTTAAAAAATTTAAGCTAAATAAAATAATGTTGTTAGATGAACTTAAAATTGAATTCAATGAAACACCAAAATTATTATTTTCAATTTCTTCATACTGATTAATAAAATTGAATGCATCTAAAATAATTTGATAATTAAATAATTGATATTCTTCTTCATTAAATTCTTCTAACATTTTTAATTGTGAATAATTACTATATTCCTTTAAATTTTTTCAAGTAATTTTAATGTTATTTTTCATTAACAAATTTGTTATAAAAAATAAATAGTTATTTACTTGATTAAAGTAATATGTTGCACCCATTGAACTATTGCTTAATTCTTTAGTTCTTAATCTTAAAATAATTTCTTTAATTTGCATATATGTTTTGTTTTCAAAATAGCAATAATCAAAGTTATTGTTATGATGATTATCATTATCAAAGAAATAAAAATCATAATTATATTGTTTAGCTAAATCTTTTAATTTCTTAGTTAAGTTTAAGTCATTTTTACCATCAATAAAAACAAGATTATTATTTGAATTTTCTAAAATAATATTTTTAATTATTGCCAAAATATAACTAGTTTTTCCACTTCCAGTTGCACCAATTAATGAACAATGAGTAAATAGATCTTTGTAGTCTATTACTTCTTTAATTTTCATATATAATTATTTTAATATCTAACTTAGTTTTATTTATGATTTAAGAATGCATGAGATAAAAAAAATCAATAAAAATCAAAAATTTATTTCTAAAAATGATTCAACTTATTTATATGGATTAATGCCAGTATGAAAAGCAATTTTAAAAATTGGTTCTACTGGAATTTTGATGTCTTTTTTCTTAGGATTGTTTACATTTGCTGATCAATTAATGCTTGTTAACTTTATGCCTGATACTTTAAGATTTTGTTTTAATAATTTATTTTTTGTTGATCATAATGATATTTTTAAACCAATTATTCAAGATTTACAAAACCAAAGTATAAATAATAAAAGTTTATTGCATTTATATAACCAGATAATTTCACAAAAAAATACTAAGGGTATGGCATTAAAGAATTTAGTATTAGCAATAGCAAATACTAATGGATTAGGAATATATAATTCAGACAGTATTGTAAGATCTGCTGTTAGTTTAACAGTAGCATTAAGTGATATTGTATATATTCTTCCTAGTTTATATTCAATTGGTGTATCTATTAAATACTCTCAAGCTTTAGGCAGAAATGATTACAGAAGTGCATTATATATTTGACAAAATGCATTTATTGGAACAATTAGTGTGACATTAATTGGATGTATTATTACCTTTATTCTAATTCCTTTATTAACTCCAGCACAAGCAACAATTGATCTAATTTCAGATAAGGAATTGCAAAAAACTCAATTAGCTATTTCAACAGTTTTGCAATCAAATAATTTTACAAATAGTTATTATTTATATGAAATTAATAATGAAATTTATGAAAAGTTTTATTTCATATTAAACAAAAATAATGAATGTACATATTTAATAAAAATAAGTAAGAATGATTATATTAATATTTCAAATTTTGCATTAAATACTTTATCTAATTCTAATATTAATGAAGTTATAGTAAATAATCTTCATCCAATATCATCATTTAGTATTAAATTAGTTAATTACAATAATCATAATGATTATCAAAATGTAACTAATATTTGAAACAATTATTTTAATACTGTAAGAAATTATTCTATAACTTGAGCAGAAGACTTTTTATATATTGTTAATGCTGGATTAATAATTGCTTCTATTTCAAATTTACTAATCACTATCTTAAGAAGTGATGGAGCAATTATGATTGCTACAATTATTTCTATTGTTCCAATTATTTTAAATATAGTTTTAGATTATATTTTAATTGTATATGCACAAATTGGGATGGATGGAGCAGCTGTATCAACTTTATGTGGATGAGTTATGCAAGTTGTTTGAACAGCATTATATATTCAATATTCTAAACATTTAAAAACAGTGATTTCATGAAGTGCTTTAAATATCAAATATTTAGTAATTAGATGAAAAATGTTATGAGAATTATGCATGTATGGTGGAACCGTATTTTTAGGTAATCTTGGATGGATGATTACAGATATTTTATTAACTAATCAAGTTACAGAAGTATCAGATATCTTATTGCATAATACTGGAAGTGAATATTATTTATCAATTATGGGAGCAATTTTACCAATTGCTAATTTATTTGTAGTAACTATTATTGGTTTTTTACAATTTGTCTCACCAATTTTTTCTTTTAATTTTGCTGCAAAAAATTACAAAAGATTTCATGAATCTTTTTGATATACTACATTATTTACTTTCTTATTTACTTTTAGTATTTACTTTATAATTTGTTATATTGATGAAGTAATAATAGGAATTTTATCTTGATTTAAAATTACACAAGATAGTGCTAATTTAGAATTGTATTCTGCAATTAAACTATTAAGAATTTGATTCATTCAAATTCCAGTTTATACTTTTTCTATTGGTGCAATGTTATCTTACTTATCAAGTAATAGACCAGGATTATCTACAATTATTGGTTTAATAAGATCATGTATTTTGTTTATTCCAATTCTTTATATATTTAGTTCAATTGCAATTAATTACTCTTCATCTTTAAATTATGGCTTAAATAACATACAAATTAATAACCCTTATACTAATAATGCAATGTGATTCTTTATGTGAAATGTTGCAACTTCATATATGATTTCAAGTATTCTTGTTTTCTTTTTAACAATTTTTTATATTTATAAATACCTTGCTAAGTCAAAAAGACATATACTTGATTGTTTTCCATTTAAATTAATAAAGAATTATTATTTAAAAAAATATTTAAATGAACTTTAATAAATATTTATTTATAGTTTAATTAAAGAAACTTTTAACGATCTTTACTTATTTAGAAAATTACCAATAAACTTCCTTTTTTTAATAATCTTTATTAATCAATGCTATTAATTAAGTAAATAGATAATTTTAATATTGGCATTAAAATGATTCATGAAAGAAATAAAAAAATATTAGTTCTAGCTTCATGTTTATGCGCAATTTGTGTAACTTCTGGTATAGTTAGTGTTATTCCAGAATATTCAAAAAGTTATTTATTAAGTACAAGTATTCAATATTTAGCAAAGAAACTAGGACAATTAATAAAAAATCCAATAATTATTTCATCTGATTTAACTGCTAGTGAAGCATTATATCAAGATAATTATGAAATTGTTACTAAATTAATTTTAAACAAAATTCAAGATGATTTAGGTAGTGATTCATTAACTATAAATGGAATTTCATATCCTACTTCTAATATTATTAAAGACTTAAAGATTATTTTACCTTCAACTGTTTCTTATGATGATTATTTATCTGGAAGTATTAGTAATGTAAAAATTGAATATGTAACTTCTAAACAAACCATTGATATTACTACAAATAACAATTCAAGTTATACAGTACAAGGTTTTTTAGTTCCAACAATAAGTAGTACTAATCAAATAATAGCAAATATATTAAGTTTACACATTAAAAATCCCATTCAAATTAATGATTCTTTAAATGCATCACAAGCATTACAAACAAATAATATTGTAAATACTATTGATCAAATCAAAGCAAGTATTAGAAATGATCTTAATAACAAAGATATTACTATTAATAATAATATAGTTGTTCCAATTAATGAAGTTCTTAGTAATATAAATATTACATTACCAACTACTATTACAAGTAGTGAATTAGATAGTGGAATAATTAACAATGTAATTTTAAAATATGAAAACAAGAATAATATAACAAATATTATTGCTTCAAATGGTTCAAAGACATTTACTGTTAAAGGATTTAATATCCCAAATAATAATGAAACTCAATTACAAAATACTGCAATAGTTAATAAACTTGATAAATTAATAAAGAATCCAATAGTATTATTAGATGGATACAATTTAACAGCAGCACAAAGTATCTCATCAGATGCTAATAAACAAATTTTATTTAATGCCATTAAAGAAGTTATCAAAAATGAATTAGGAATTAATTTTATTATTAATTCTATTTCATATGAAACAAGTGAAATCTTACAAAATATTACTATAAATGTTCCAAATTCAGTAACTAGTTTGCAAAATAATAATCAAACTATTCCTAATGTAACTTTATTCTATAAAAATATTGAATTAAAAAATAGCAATGGAATAAATTATACTGTTACAAACTTAGCAAAAGTAACAAATGAAAATACAAATCAAGCAACACAAAATGAAAAAATTGCACAGCAATTATCACAAATAATTAAAAATCCAATTCAATTGCTAAAAGGATATGCTTATTCAGCACAACAATCTTTAAGCAGTAGTAATTATATTTTATTATTTAAACAAGCAATAATTGCAGCAATTGAAAGTTATATTACAGTTAATAATATAGTAGTTGATGGAATTTCATATTCTAAAAATACTATTTTAAATAATATTGATGTATTAACTTTATTACAAGGAGTTACTTATAGTCAAAATGAACAAGTAGAAGTAAATAATATTGTTGCATTATATTATGGACAACCATTAGGAAGCAATGCTATTGATTCTTCAATATCTAAACCAATTTATAACTCTTCTTTAACAAATTCATGAGATGTTACTGGATTTAGTGTTGCTAATATTAACAATACAAATTGACAAAGTGTGAACAATAATATTGCTACACAATTAAGTAGTATGATAACTAATCCAATTATTATAAATGGTGCTTATACTGCAAAACAATATGTAACTTCATATCCTAATGAATTACAAGAATTAATTAGTAATAAGGTTTGTAGTGAAGTATCTACTTTTTATGAAGATGGATTAAAAATCACACCACAAGAATTAAAACAATTTTTAGAAGTTGAACTTCCAAATAGTAATGATGTTACAGAAACTGAAAATAACAATGCAGAGTTAAATAATGTAAATTTAATATATAATTATCCACAAAATAGTGAAAATGATGCTGCAAGTATTATTCCATCAGGTGCATCAGCTTATACAATTAAAGGGTTTTTAACTCCACAACAAATACAAAACAAAGCAATTGCAAATTATTTATCAAGTATTATTCCAAATCCAATTGTACTTCCATATAACAGTAGTGAAAATGAAGATATAGCAAATTTAGGAAATAATGCAACATTTCCATTTCCTGATGGATATGAAAATGGATATAATCAATTTACCGGTAAACCTGAATATGATAGTAGCGCAAGTGCATTTTCAGCATTTAAAAATGAAATTATTAACATAATATCTAATCAAATAACAACACAAAATGTTGAAATTAATGGAATTAGTTATTCTAAGCAAACTATTTTACAAAATATACAAATAAAGTTAATTATAAAAGGTGTTAAATTTAACCAAATATTATCAGGAAATGTTGATAATATGATTGCTTTATTTTATAGTAATAATAATTCTTATGAAACACCAATTTATAATTCATTATCAAAAAACTCATGAAATATAACTGGTTTTTATTCTTCAACAAGTGTTGATAATCAATTTTTTAGTGCTACTGCTAATTGATGATATGGAGATAATTTTATTTCTAATAAATTAGCAAGCATAACTGAAAAATTTTATATAGATACTTCTTATACTGCAGAACAATATTATGAAGAATTCCAAAATGTAATAAATGATACTTCATACAATAAAAATCTAATAGATACAGTTGATAATTTAATTACTAATTCATTTTATGAACAAATTTCTAATGATGCTGAAATAATAGTTAATGGAATAATGTTAAATTATGAAGAATTAAAGAACTTGAACATTGGTAATTTTTATTGATTTGATAATAGTCCAAGTAATCCAACTTATAAGAATAATTCATTAATTGGTAACATTCGTTTTACATGTACAGATCCAATAAGTAATAATCCTATGTGAATTATTTTTTGACAAGCAGAAGTAATATTTTCTAATTAAATAATAAACTTGATAATGATATAAAATTTTACATAAAACTTACTATAATTAAGTTTTTGAAAAGTAAATTAAAAATAAAGATAGTTAGTATATCTCATTAAAAAACAAAATCCTAAATATAAGAATTCTATTTAAACTATTACATAAGTTAAATTAAATAGTTATTATTGAATAAAACTGTGTATAGTTGTTATATAAATTTAACAACTAGATTTCTAAGATTCATATTTATTATCATTTAATGAATGACAAATTAATTAATCTATCAATATAATTTAATAAAAAACATAGAAATTTTTATTAATTTCTACGTTTTGTATAATATAAATTTTAAAAAATATTTATTACTTAATTTTTGATAAATTAAAGATTAATGTTTATGACATTCATGTTTTTTTTCAGTTTTGCAGCAAGAATCTTTTTCTTCTTCATCATCGCTACAACAGTGATCTTTTTCAGAAGAACAACATCCATCCTTGTGTTCTTTATCTTCAGAACATGAACCACAGCATTCATCTTTTTTTTCTTTAGAAGTTTTACAACATTTACTCATATGAATTCTCCTTATAAAAATTAATCTATTTAATTTTATCACTGTGTTTAATCTAAGAATAATAAAATATTTACAATGATAAGAAATATGAACACAAAGATAAAAGAGAAATTTAATTTATTTATTACTGATTCAATATATGTGAATACATTTCAATTTTTAACCTTAAATTATAGATTATATTCAGCAAACTTCTGATATAACCAATGTGAAAAAAATCTTCATTTTTTTGATAGTTTAAATATTAATGAATTATTTCCAAAACTAATAAATTTTAATCATTTAAAAAATGAAGTATGAAATGAAAATTATTTATTTTCATTACAACATAACAAGGCTTTAGTTGATACATTATATGGAAATCAGAATCCAGTTATAAATATTTATGATAGTAAATGTAATATTTTACAAACAACAAATTTTTTAGATGCAATTGAAAACAATTTGTTATCAAGTATTGATATTAAAACTTTAAATCAAAAAAATCCTTATGTATTACCAATTAAAGAAAATAAAAAAGCACATGATTTAAATGTAATACAAATTGATTTGGATGGAAGTTATTTAAATTTAACAAATAATCAAGAAGAATTAGATGAATATATCAACACATTAAGCAATATTCAAGACAAAAGTATCGTTATTTTTAATACTCAAAGAGTTTTTTTTGATACTTTTGATTACATGCTATATTTTTTATTTAAATATCAAAAAGGCTTTTATTTATTGTGTGATAATGGTACAAGTTTATACCATTTTGCTTTTTATAAAGAACATATTGTATGAACAAAAATTGCAAGTCATACAAGAAATAAAATGTTTTTAAGAGCCGTAAAAAACAATAATATTTTTTATAATTTAATTTTTGATGATGAACAATATTTCAATACTCAAGGAATTGAAGATGGAAAATATCAAATAAATGATGAATGATCAATTTCATATTACTGCAATGAAGTTTGCAATAAAACAGATTTAATTCAAGAATTTTTAGATAATAATTATCCTAATAGAATATCAAACATTATTAATATTGATGATTTAAATAATAGTAGTATGTTTAAAATTAAATTAAATAAATCTAATCCAAAAATTTTTAATTATACTGTTAAAAAAAATGATGATGTTATTGAAAATTTAATTTATATACAAAATAAAAATGATTGAATTAAATTAATTGAATATGACATTTAGAAAAACCTAAGATTTTTCATTAATGTCACTAACCGGTTCTTCTTTTACACTAATTTCAATATCTGCATTATCTTTTAAATTTTGTTTAATTTGATTATTAATAAACAAAATTTCTGTTAATGAACTATCATCTACTTCTTGATCATGCAAATCTTTCTTCTTAATAGCAAAATAAAGTTTCTTAGTTCTTAAAGATTTTGTTCAAGTAATAATAATATATTTATCTTGTCACTCAAATTGATTTCT
>JAGBPV010000076.1 GCA_017633195.1 bacterium | reverse complement strand
TATATATATATATAATAACTCTAAACTAAGAAATTATTACATAGAATTGTAATTATATAAAAAAATAATTAAATTATTCAAAATTTGTGTCTTTTTTTAACTTTGGCAAATCTTTTAAATTTTTTAAACCAAAAACATCTAAAAATTTACCAGTAACTTTATATGCATAAGGAAATCCTGCAGTATTGTTTAAAACAATTGGTTCAATTAATTCTAATTCTCTTAATCTTCTTAAAGCATAATCACAGTTTGCTTCATTATTAATATTTGATTTACCATCTTCATCTACTTTAATTTTTCTAAATCCAGGTTTAATTTTTTCAATCTCTTTTTTAGTAATAGGACCATTATAAGCAATAATAGTTAAAATTTCCATTAGTGATTTTGTTAAAGGATTTTTATATTTAATTTTTGCTAATCTCATTAATTTATCATTTAGTGATGGCTTTGTTAACATCTTATATTTGTTATCAAAAATAACAATCATAAAAGCATAATTTTCATTATTGTTATAATAAGATGCAATTTGATCCATTAAGACTTTCACATCTTTTTTATCAATTTCTAATAATGTTGCTAAATCACTATTACTTAATCCATCTTCTCCAGCAACATATAAACCTGCTTCAATCAATACTTTTTGTTCAGTTGTTAAATTCATGATATTAATCCTTAATTATTTAATATTAAAAATAATTTATTTTCAGTCTCATTTAAAGTAATTTTAAATTCACTAGCAAGATTTAATGCTGCAATAAAAATACTTACTAAATAATATAAATTATATTTATTTTCTTTATAAAAATCTTTAAGCATCACTAGTAATTGTGCTTCATGATGAATTTTTAAATACTGTATAATTTTTTCTTCAATTTCTAATGTTGATATATCAATGATTTCATAATCTTGTTCAGAATTTTCTATAATTTCATGAAGTTCTTCAAATTCATCAAGATATTTTAGAAAAATATCAGGATTCATCTTATTTGGTAATCTTTCATAATTAAAATCTGCAGGAATAAAAGATTCAAATTTTGAATTAGGCTTACTAATCATCAAAATTCTTTTTGTTTGTTTTTCATAAAGTTCAATCATTGCATTTTTATATTTTTCAACTTCTAGTAATAATTTTGTAAGATCTTCCTGACTTCAATCTAATTCTTCTGTAATTTCATTTAATTGATTTTGTTGGTTAATTAAATATTTAGATTTTAGATTAATTAAATATTGTGCTAAATATAAATAATCACTAAATTTATCAATTTCTCTTTGAGTTAATGCATTTTTTAACAAATCATTTACATAATTAACATATTGTTCAGTAATCACACTTAATTCTAATTTCAAAATTGCCATATGATTTTTTTCAATGATATTTAATAATGCATCTAAAGGACCATAATAATCTTGTATTTGAACTTTTCAATCATTAATATCAGTTGTTTCCATACTATTTTATCCGTTCATAAATTTCAGTTTTAAAAGTATCATGATTAATTGTTTGTAGCAATTTAAATCCATTTAAATTGTAATTTAATAAAAGATCACATTGATAATCTTGATTTAATTTGCTAATAATTAATTGTTGTGCGTACTTAAAAAAAACTTCATAAACTTTTTTTCCACCAATAATATAAATATCTTTATCAGAAGTTTGATTTAATTCTAAGATATCTAAAATATCATGAATAACAAAAACATTATCTAGATTAATTTTAAAATCTTTATTTCTTGTTAAAACATAATTAATTCGATTAACCAAAGGTTTTTTATTTAAAGACAATCAGGTATTTTTACCCATAACAACAATATTATTTAATGTTGTATTTTTAAAAAATAACATTTCTTGTTTTATGTGTCATGGTAATTGATTATTTTTAGCAATACCATGATTAATATCTTCACATCAAATCATTTTAATCATAATTTAAACTGCTACTTTAGCTTTTATAGCTGGATAAGGTTCATAATCAACTAATTCAAAATCTTCATATTGATATTTTGTAATATCATCATGATGATTTTTAATTATTAATTTTGGAAGTTTTTTAGGAGTTCTTGTTAATTGTTCTTTAACTTGTAATATATGATTTTCATAAATATGAGCAACTCCAATAGTATGAACAAAAGTTCCTGGTTCTAAATTACAAATATCTGCAACAATCATTAATAATAATGCATATGAAGCAATATTAAATGGAACACCTAAAAACAAATCCGCACTTCTTTGATATAACTGTAAATTCAATTTATTATTTTGTACATAAAATTGAAATAAAGTATGACATGGTGGAAGTAACATATCTTTTGTATCTTTTGGGTTTCATGCTGAAACAATAATTCTTCTTGAAGTTGGATTAGTTTTGATTTCATTAATTGCATTTTGCAATTGATCTATACCATTAAAATCTCTTCATTGCTTTCCATAAACTGGACCTAATTCTCCTCAAGTTTTTGCAAAAGTAGAATCTATTTTAATCTTATTAATAAATTCTTCAATGCTTTCATTTTGATAAGAAGAAGATTTTTTATATTTTGCATAAGGTCATTCATTTCAAATTCTAACATCATGATCAACTAAATATTTAATATTTGTATTTCCACTTATAAATCATAATAATTCATATAAAACTGCTTTAAAATAAATTTTTTTTGTTGTTAATAAAGGAAAACCATCTTTTAAGTCATAGCGATTTTGTGTACCAAAATAACTAAAAGATGCAATATTAGTTCTATTATTTGTATACTCTCCTTTATTTAATACTAAACTTAATAGTTCTAAATATTGTTTCATAATTTAATTATCAATTTTAGATTTAGTTCTTTTTCTTTGTTGTTCATTTAATTCTTTATAGCTTTTTAATGGATCTTTCTTTTCTTCTTTTTTGAATTCTGAACTATACATAAATGTTGCATTTTCTTTTCATAAATCATATCTTTTTTGAATTTTATCTCTTAAAACTTCTGCTAAATGAACTCTTGTTCAATGCATATATTCAGAATATTTAATAGGTTCAAGTGCATCAACAACTACTTCAGCAATGTTGTATGTTGCTTTAGTAGAACCATTAATAGATTTATCTGCTAAGAAATTATCTGTACCAAAAATACAAACTGGAACAATTGGTACATAAGTTTGAAATGCAACTTCTAATGCGCTTGAATGAAATTCTCCTAAACTATCTCCCTGAATTCTTGTTCCTTCTGGAAAAACTAGTAAACTACAATCATCTTGGAATGCTTGAACTTCTTCATTTATCACTTTACTCAAACTTCTAATATCACTTCTATCAACAAAAATAGTATCTGTTAATTTTAAAGCATGACCAATACCTTTTACATCTGCTAATTCTTTTTTAGCAACAACTCTTAAAAAAGGAAATTCATAATGTCTAATTGCAATATGCATCATTAAAACACCATCAATATTAGATTTATGATTAGCAACAAATAAAACTGGAGTTTTAGGAAGAGAATCAAAACCAAATTCAAAATATTTAACTCTTTTAGCACTTAGTGCTCTTCTTAAAATCTTATCTACATGTTTATATCTTTCTGTTGCTGTTGCTAATGGTTTACCTTCTTTTTCATACTTATTTAGTTTTGATTTTGCTTTATTTAAAGCTAAAGAAAGCATCATGTAACTAAAAGGTACAGTAATTGCTTTTAATTTATATTTTGTTTTTGCTGAACCTGTTAATTTAATATTGTTTGTATGCTCATAAATTTCTCTAATATTTTTAGCAGTTTTTTGATCATTATTGAAATAACTCTTCTTCATTATTTAATTCCTTATAAATAATAAGTATAATATTATATCAAAGTGTAATAATATATATTTTAAGATGACAGGTGTAGATATATTTCTATTTATATTAGCAATCATAATTCTTATTATTGGAATGATGCTTTCTTATGCTGGAACTCCTGGTGGAGGACTTGCTGCTTTAGCTGGAGAAGATTTAGAATTATTTAGAAAAACAAAAGACCGTGGTGTTATTAAAATATTACAGATTATTATGTTTATTCTTGTAATAGTTTTAATAGCAACAGGTATAACAATAAGGCTGGTACATTAAGGATGAAAATCATTAAGTTTCATCAAACTATTGCACAAATTATGCTTAATGAAAGCAAACCAATTCCAGTTAGAATTCTAGTTCAAAAAATCAAAAAAACGATTCATTCCAAAGATGAAAGAAGTATTGAAATTTCAATTCAGCAAATGATTGATAATGGTGAATTAAAGCAATTAACTAGTAAATCATTAGTAATTAAACATCTTATAAGTGATGAATTAGCAAGCAATGAACAAATTGAAGGTATTATTAAAATTAATGCAAGTCAAAATGGATTTGTTTATAAAGAAAATGAAAAAGAAGCAAGTTTTTTTGTACCAAAAAATAAATTAAATGGTGCTTTGGATGGTGATAAAGTTTTGATATCACCATTAAAAATGTATTTAACTAATGATGATAAAGAAAATAATTTTGTTGATGCACAAGTAAATGAAATTATTGAACACAAAAAAAATTACTTTACTGGAACTTTTAAAATTCTTGAACCTAATAAATATTTTGTAAAAGTAGATGATCCAAAATTTTACTTAAATGTCATTTTAAAAGATATTTCTAATTTAACTAACAATGCTAAGATCTTATTTGAAGTTGAAGAATACAAAGAAGATATTGCTTATAGTGAAGTTAAAAAAATCATTGGTCATGAATCAGATGTAGGTGTTGACATATTATCTTTAGTTTATAATGTAGGAATTGAACCCGAATTTAGTGAGCAAATCTTACAAGAAGCAGATAAGTTAAAAATTGAATGAGATCCAAAAAATCCAAAAAATCGAAAAGATTTAACAAATAAAAACTTTATCACAATTGACCCAGCATCAAGTAAGGATTTTGATGATTCTTTTTATTTAGAAAAAAAAGAAGATGGAACTTTTATTTTAAATATCGCAATAGCAGATGTTGGACATTTTGTTAAATACAATTCAATATTAGCAAATGAAGCATTAAAAAGAGGAACTTCAATTTATTTAACTGATCGAGTTATTCCAATGTATCCACATTACATTTCAGATGATTTGTGTTCAATAAATCCAAATGTAGTTAGATTTAGCATGAATTGTGAAATGCATATAGATCAATTAGGTAATATTAATAAAATTGATGTTTATCCCGCTGCAATTATAAGTAAAAGACGATTTAGTTATGATGAAGTTAATGCATTATTTGACAATAAAGATGAATTAAAAAATGATGATAAAAATATTGTTTTAATGTTAAAGAATGCAAAAGAACTTCATGATATTTTAAGAAAAAAGAAACAAGATGAAGGCTTTATTGATTTTGATATTAAAGAACCAATCATTGTTGTTAATGAAAAAGGTAAAGCTGTTGATGTAAAACTATATGAAACTGGTGAAGCACAAAAAATGATTGAAGATTTTATGATTGCAGCAAATGAATCTGTAACAATTTTTGCATTAAAACATAAACTTCCATTTATTTTTAGAACACATGATCAACCAGAACCATTAAAAATCGAAGAGTTTAATAAATTATTAAAGAGAATTGATTTTAATTCTCGTTTAGATTTAAGTGATATTACAAATAAAAAAATTGCTGATTGATTAAGAAATAATCAGAATCATAAAATGATTGATATTGCAAGAACTTTATTGTTACATTCAATGCAAAAAGCAAAATACAGTGAAGAATTAAAACAACATTTTGGTATTGCAAGTAAAAATTACACACATTTTACAAGTCCAATAAGAAGATTTCCTGATACTTTAGTAAGTCAATTATTTCATATGTATTTATTTAATAAAGATGAATATACTGATGAAGATAGAAATAACATTAAAAGACAAATCAATGAGTTTGCTAATATTGCAAATGAAAGAGAAATTATTGCAACAAAACTAGGTTTTGATGTTAATGAAATGAAATTTGCAGAATATATGATTGACCATTTAGATGAAAATTATGTTGGAATGATTACATCAGTAAACAAATTTGGGACATTTGTTCAACTTGCTAATACTATTGAAGGATTAATTCATATCAAAAATATGAATAATGATTTTTATAATTATCAAGAAGAAACTTCAACATTAATCGGAAGAAATACTAGAATGGAACTTCACGTTGGAGATAAAGTAGAAGTTAAAGTAATTGGTGCTAATAAAGATACTAAAAAAATCGATTTTTCTTTAGTAAACAAAATAGAGCAATAATAAATAATTATTATGAAAGTCTTTGCAAATAATAAAAAAGCACATTTTTTATATAATATTTTAGAAAAATATGAAGCTGGTATTGTTTTAAGTGGTACTGAAGTTAAATCGATTGTTAAAAACAATGTGAATATTACAGATGCTTTTGTTATTAATAAAAAAGATGAAGCATATGTAATCAATATGCATGTTGCACCATATGATCATGGAAACATCATGAACTTAGACCCACTAAGAACAAGAAAATTATTATTACATAAAAGTGAAATTAAAAAGATTTTTTTTGCTGCTAAAAAAGATAAACTTGCAGTTATTGTTTTAAAAATATATTTAAATAATAAAAAAATTAAATTAGAGATTGCATTAGCAAAGAGCAAAAAAATCTATGATAAACGAGAAACAATAAAAGAAAGAGACTTACAAAGAGAAATTGGCAAAAATTTCAAAAAAAGATAATGCAAATATTTCAATTAACTCCAAAACTTTATATTAATGATGAACCAATAAATAATTTAGAACATGAATTAAAATCTCAAGATTTTAAACATATTTTTATTGTTTGTTCATCATCAGGTTTTTCATCTTTAGCATTAAATGAAACAATTAATGTCATTAAAAAATTAAAAATTCAATATTTTATTTATCAAATAGAAAATAATGTAGTTGATGCTAACGAAGTTTTTGAAGCAAGCATTTTATTTGAAAAAAAGAAAAGTAATTTAATAATAGCAATTGGTGGAAATAAAACAATTGATTTTGCTAAAATTTTAGCAATTTATGCACCAAATAAATCATTACATCATTCTGTATGGCATTATATGAATGATCCAGCAGTATTAAAAACTACTGCTTATCCTATTGTTAGCATTCCTTTAACATTTACTACTGGAAGTTGCAGTAATGGTTTAAGTATTGTTTATAATCATCAAAAAAAGATTGCACAAGGAGTTGTATCTTTTACAAGCATTCCTAGCATTGTTATTTTTGATGAAAAATACTTAAAAAGCATTAATGATAAACAATTGAATGAACATTTTTTATACATCATTCTAAATTGTTTAAATAATATTTTAAATTTTAAAGAAGAAAATTGGTGCTGAACAAATAACTATAATTATTGCAATTTAATCAGTATTATTAAAGCAATAATTACTTTAAAACAAGATCACAATCATAAAGAGTCTTGAAATATTTTAATGATTGCTAGTTATTTTAATGGAAGCAACTTAAGTAAATTTAATAATAAATTTTCATATGATCTATTGAGTTTATTTTTAGGAATAAATGGTTTTTTAAGACTTGATTATACTTATTTAATTAATCAATTATTTTTTGCTTATTGTGAAGAAAAAAGTAATATAGATCATATATTTAAAGATAATATTATTAAATTAAATAAAAAGATGTTTAATAAGGATTTTGACACTTTAAATGAATTTAAAACATATTTACATAAATTTATTGAATTTAAAGAAAACAGTTTTTATTTAATTAATAAACAACTAATTAATAATATGATTGAAAAAGCAATTATTCAGTATCAAAAAAATTATTTAGATGCATTAGATATTAATAAAGAAGAATATCAAGAACTTCAAGATAAAGCAACAATTTTATTTACTAAAGTAATATATAGATTCTTTAAGGAAGAAAAATAATGGCTGAATTTCAAATCATACCCACATATATAATTGGAAATGACTTTGTAGTTGATTTAATTCAAAAATTAAGAATCTATAAAATTAAAAAAATTTATTTAATATTGCAAAATATTAATTTAAATAATAAATTACTAAAAAAATTTAAAGAATTATGTGAATATTATGAAATTATTTATCATGAAGAAATAATAGATTTTTTAATTTTAGATGAAAAGAAATTTAATTACTATTTAGAATGCATAAAAACAGGTTTACCAGAAGCATTAGTTAGTTTTGGTGGAGAAATTGCTATTAACATTGCTAAATTATTTAATTATTTAATAGCAAATAAAAAAATTAGATCATTAAATGAATTTACTAATAATTTAGATCTTAATGTACAATTCCCTTTAAAATTATTTTGTATTTTAAATGAATTTACATTAGGAAGTGAAAATAACTTTCCTGGTGTATTAAAAATAAAACAAAATGAACAAATAAATAGATATGTTTTTAATGCAAATAGCATGCCATCATACATATTTAGTGATAATTCACTTTTTAAACATTTAAACACTGAAGAAATTAATCTAAATATATATGCAATGATCATAAGGTCAATAGAACAATATTTATATAAGAACAATTTTGAATGAACAAAAAATTATATATTAAGTAATATTCAAACATTAATTGATGTTATTAGTGCAAAACAAATTGATAATAATGATAAACTTGCAAATTTAATTTGAACTAATTTATCTATAAATAATGGAATTAGTAATTTATTAAATGTTGGAGATTGAAAAATTCACATATTAGCTTATGAATTAGGCGATTTTTTTAATATATCTTTAAATGATGCAATATTGTTACTTTCTATTAGATATTTAGAAATAAGAAGTAATTTAAATGAAACTTTTAAAAAAATATTAAATAATTTAAGTTTTCAATTATTAGGTAATAAAACTAATTATTCAATCATTGAATTTTTAAATGAAATCATGAATAAATTATTGCTTTATGATAGATATGTAGATTTAAATAAAAATTTATTTTTGAATAAAAAAGAAAAATTACTAGTTATAAAAACTAATGTAATTAATAAAATTTTATTAATTGATAATTCAATGAATGAATCTGAATTAGATGAATTAATAAGTTTAATATTAAGATTAAATTAATGATCAATATAATACCTATTAATTAACAATAAAAACCATTTTACAATATGTCTTAACCCATAAGGAATCCATCTCATATTGATGTTTTTTGGTATTCTTATCTTAATATTTCTACTTTTTAAATATTCTTTAAAATCAATGTAGTAATAAATATAAAATAATGCAATTAATTTTGCATTTTGATTGATTAAATTATAAATTGTTATTAATCATTCATCACAATTATATTTATCTCATTTTCTTGTTGTTATTGAATTTTCTGATTTGTTTCTTCATCATCCTAAGGCTTTTGGAATATATCTAACAGAATGAACCATATCAATTGCATTATTAAAAAAAATACAATCTTGATAATCAATATATTCTAATAATTTTGGAAGAATATAAAATAATTCTTTTTTGTAAAATTTACATAAACTGATTGCTCATGGAGTTCTTGTTTTTTCAATATTTTTTCTCTTGGTAAAATTCTTATTACCACTTGAAAAAATAATTTTTTGATATCTTAATTTATCTATAATCTTTCCATTACTTCTTCATTTCATTTTTCACACATAAAAATCAGAAATAAATAAATCAATAGATTCATCATTAAAATGACTAGCAATGGTTGAAAAACAATCATAAATTAATTTATCATCTGGATCAAGAATTGAGATATATTTACCATTAGCTAATTTATTAGCACTAACAAAATTAATTGCTCCACCTCAATGCAAATATTCAATTGTGTAAAATTTGATATTTTCATATTTATGTAAATAACCTTGAATCCAGCTTTTTAAATTGTCATTACTTCCATCATCAATTACAATCACTTCAATCTTTTTAAAATCATAATTTTGTCAAATAATTGAATCTAATGCTGTATTGATATATTCTGTAGCATTGTGTGCAGGAATAATAATACTAAAATCGTATATATAATTCATATAATTAATTGTAATTTATTTTAATATATGCCTGTTTAGCTACATTTGGTTAGAGCAATTGATTCGTAATCAATAGGTGAGCAGTTCGAATCTGCTAACAGGCACCAAATATAGCTTTGCATGCTATATTTTTTATTATAATTACTCAATATAAAAAAATGGCGCGCCTGATAGGAGTCGAACCTACGACCACATGCTTAGAAGGCATATGCTCTATCCACTGAGCTACAGGCGCACTATATGTTAAATATAATAACATAACAAATTATATTAAAAAAAATAATTTTTGTCATTTTATTTATATAATCATAGATAAATCATTAAGGAATTAATTTCATGGCTAATATTAAATCAAACATAAAATCTACTAAAAAAGATAAAAAAACTCATATAGAAAATCATTCTAAAATTTCTACATTAAAAACAAAAGTAAAACAAGCAAATTCAAAAAAGACACAAGAAAGTCTAAGTGCTGTTGATTCATATGCTGACAATTTAGAAACTAAAGGTATTATTCATAAGAATAAAGCTGCTAGAATTAAATCAAGAACAGCAATAAGAATTAATAAAGAAGTAAAAGCAAATTAATTTGTATAATTTTTAAACAATTTTAAATAAAATTACATTCAAATATTTTCAAATAATTATTTGCAATAATTTTCTATTAAGTAATTAACAAAAAGTTCAACTGCAATCATTGCTCTTACATCATTTTGACAATAAATTTGTAGTTGCTTTTCAATTTCATTTCATTCAAAATCATCGATTAATTTAAAAAATCTTTTTGTTGTTACATTTTGTGCAACAGCACCATTATAAATTTGTAAATCATGATATGATTTAGTTTTTGCTTTTAATAAAATATCATTTGGAATAATTTCAAGGATTTTTTTAATTGAATAAAATCCATGTAATGAATCTAACAAAATTAGGTTTTTAAATGGATTAAAGAAATCAGCAAGATCAAAAATATTATTAATAATTGTGTCTATTTTTTTAGCATAAAGATTTTTAGTTTCAATACTTTCATTAGTTAAATTAATAAGTTCTTTCATTTCTTTTAATCTTGTTGCTTCAAAATTTTTGTTAAAAACAATATATCAATATTCTTCACCTTCATATAATGTGTCTATAATTGATTTAATTCAATTTAAATCAATTCTTAAAGGATCAATAATCATATTCTCATTAAAATATTCATCATAATAATTTCTTGTTTTAATTACAGTATTTTGTGTAATTATTTGATTAAATGGATAAACATTATCCATTGGTCTTATCGCGGTATTAATTGATTCAAAATCGAAATAAACTCGATTTGGTTTTGAATGTAATTTATCGAATAATTCTTTTGTTTTATTAATATCTATGAGATCTTTATGTTGAAATAAGTTTACAAATTTTTGATATTTCTCTGGTTTTATAAAAGATTCATAATTAATTTGTTCATCTGGTTTTTTTTGATTATTATTTGATATGTTTAATTGTGTTTCAAAATTTATTACATTTCCAGAATAAGTAAAAGGTTGAAGTGATTTATTACCATTTTTATATTCATACTTAAATAAATCTCTGCATTTTAGTCAATATTCACAATTTTTATAAGTAGATTTGCAATTTAAACAAGGAAACAACTTAACAATATTTTTTTTAATCATTTTTTTATTGCTTAAATCATCGATTCTAGTTTCAAATGTTGAACTTAAAACTTCAATCATTTCATTAACTTCTTTTACTTTTTTCTCAGCACATTTAATAGCTTTATTTTCATTCTTATAAGTATCTAAAAAAATATCTGTTAGATTGTCTTCACTTAAAGTTCCATCTAAAATATCTTTTATTTTTAATTCATATTTACCTTTTTTATATTTTTGCTTTTCATTATCACTAAACACTCTTCAATTATCTGGGTTATAACTTAAAGTTTTAGTTTCATTACAATACTCATCAAGAATAAAAGGAACTTCATTTTTCTTTGCTCTTTTATAAGCAACTAAACAAAGTTTATAATCAGTAATTTGAAATGGTAATTCTTCATTTAATAAAATAAATTTTTGAAATAAAAAATCAAGTAAATGGATCCTTTTACTTGTTGTTGTTCCTTTTACTTCGATTAAGTAAGATTCATTTTTATTTAAATAAACTATTGCATCACATTTTGTTACATAATAATTATTATTAGCAGTTTTGTTAATGAAAGTGGGTTGAAACAAAATAAATCTTTGATTTTTAGCAATTAAACAATTAATATCAGATAATGTTACTTCATTGGCTTTAATATTATCAAATTTAATAGTTTGATATTTAAGATCATCATAATCAATTACAATATCATGTTCAAATTGCTTTAAAATAAACTCTTTAGCTTTTTTATCTATAATTTGACCTTCAATAATTTTAGGATCAATTTCTTCTTGTTTATTAACATTTAAATCATTAATATTTAATGATTCATTATCCATTAAACTATATCTATAATCTTCATAATTATCAATTTCATTATCTGAATCATTTTGATCATCTTCATCATCTACTAAAAAAATAGATTCATCTTTATTCTTTTTTAATAAATTAGTAATTAATGCTTCAATTTCTGCATTCTTTAAAAATCATACAGATTCACATCTCGTATAAGAACGCATATAATCATACTTATTAATAAAAATTTGATTAGATTTTTTTGTATTCATTTTTTTCAATTTCTGTTTCTTGAACAAAATAATTTGAATTGTTATTTAAAATAATTTGTTCTGGTTCTAATAACAAATTAGTATTATATTTTAAAATATAAATTTGGACTCTTTCTTGCTTTGCTCAGTAATGAAATAAAATCAAAAGTCTTTTTATTAAATCAAATATATAACCAAAATTTTTATATTGATTAATTAATCTTTTTTTATGAGTTGCTTTATAAAATTTATTAATAAGTTTAATAACAACAAAGAATTTAAAAAAAACTGTTGGTGCAAATTTCTTATCTGATGTTTCATCAAAAATAAGATTTCAAACTTCTTTATAAATATTAAGCAAAGTTGCAGATAAATTTCCAGTATTTATGAAATCAATAAATCTTGCTTGATCATCAATTCTTTTTAAAACTATTGAATACTTCATTATCTTTTTTTATTATATAAAAAACTTTAAAATTAAAACTTATTTATATACAAAAAATAACAATTCTTTTTAAGGAATTATTATTTAGTTTTATTGTTGTTAATTTAACAACCAATTAGTTTTGATTTGATAATTTATCATTTCATGAAATAGAAGTAAGAAATTCAAAATTTTTAAGTGATTGAATTTTACTATCATCAGTGAAATTCTTAGTCATATTTGTTCAACCATCATTAATAAATATTGAATCATAAGTAGTTAAATCTGAAATTGAAGAACCACAATAAATTGGAAAATCTATTTGATCCATAGCAGCTGTTGGTAATGCATTTATATAAAGTTTATTATTAGAACCAACAAACACTGATTTTTTATTAAATGGTAAAAAGAGTGTGTAACATACATCTGATGGAGTAACATATGTTTTTGTTCCACCAAATTCTAAATTAGCACTTCAACAAATAGCTGCATAACATATAAAATGAATTTCAAGTAAATTATAACCATTAAATGTATTTGAAGATCAATTTATATATCAGTTGCCAAAATAACTTGGTGACATTCCTACTCATGCTCACATATATGTATTAATCAATCAAGAAGTAAATGAATAAACACTTTTATTTGTACCTGCAAAATTTGCAACATTATTTATAAGATCATAATCTATTAAATTTACAGCATCAGCATATTTATTAAATTCTACTGCCCAAGTTGTAGGTAATTCATAATGATTATTAGTACTTGCAAAATCAAAAGCAATTGTTTTATTAGATAATCATTCATTTGTTTGAGATGTAATATTTATTGACAAACCAAATGGTACTGGTAAATTTTCATTATTTGTAAAATTACTATAACTACTATTTACTAACAGTTGAAGTTGAGTTTTATTATTGTTTAAACTAATAGTACTTAAAGCATATGGTAATACTCAAGTAAATGTAGTTCCTCCTGATACACTATTAGTTGTAGTTTGTGAGCTTGCTGATGCTGTATTATTTAAACTAGTAAAATTAATTATTTCATTAGAAATAGCACTGATTGTTAATCAATAATCATTTGCATAAGATCCTAATGCTTCTGCATCTTTTTGTGGTAATTGAGTAAATGAAACTTTAAAATCACTAAAACTTGTATAGTTGTTAGAAATATAATATTCTTCCAAAGTATTTGAACTAGATATTAATAAATTTTGTTGGATTAAATCTGTGAATGATGAATTAGAGGTATTTAAAACATTTTGACCAGAATCTAATCAATTTAAAATGGAATTTTCTATATAAGTTTCATATGATGATTGTTTAAAACCAATAATAGTAAATGTTGAATCTCCATCTGATGTTTTTAAAGAAATACCATTATATGATAAAGTTACCCCTTGAATTTGTGCACTATAATTAGAATTTAATGAATTGGCATTTGGTAATTTAACATTAATTTCACCAACTATTTGAAATGGATTATAACTATTACCATCAACTTCAAATGGACTTTGAGAAATTTGATTTAATATTGCTTGTCTGATTGCATTAGTTAAGTTAGTTTGTTCATTGAGTGCTTGAGTTGGTGTTAAAGTATTCATTGAATCATAATTTGCAACATTAATAGAACTATTTAATAGTGAATCTAATTTACTTACAATTGTTTTATCAGAATTACTATTCGTACTAGTTGGTGAAGGTTCTGGTTGAGTATTTTTTGGATTAGTTTGAACTGGTCCAGGACCAGGTGCTGGTCCTGGACCAGTACTACCTGAATTATTACTATTGCTTCCAGATGTATTGTTATTTGAATTTGATCCATGTTTTCCTGAAGTTGTCCCATTTTGATTTTTGGTATTTGGACCATTATTATTGCTAGAAGAATTAGAATTGGTTGTTCCAATGCCTGAATCGTTTCTTGAACTAGAAGTACTATTTGGATTATTATTATCACTAGATGCTTTAGTAGGACTTGTAGTTAATGATTTTGAATTTGAATGAATTGTAACTGCTGCAGTAGAACCAGCAATTATTGCTAATGCACCAATAAT
>JAGBPV010000075.1 GCA_017633195.1 bacterium | reverse complement strand
TTCTTGAACGCTATCATCTTGTTTAATTTTATTAAATCAAAATGAATTATTTGCATATTGCATTCCATATGTATTTTTAACAAACTCATATGCAATATTACAAAACTCTTCATCAATTCTAATACTATCAGTTCTTGGATACGTAATCAAACCTTTTTCATATAAGATTTGTAATAAACTCTGTGTATTTTTAGCAGATAAATTCAGTTTTTTCATTGCATATTCTAAAAAACTTGCAGTCTCAAAAGGAATGTGTGGATATTCATAAACTTCCTTATCTTCATGCTTAATAAATTGAAATTTTTCATTTAAATTATCTACAAACTGATTAATTTCTTCTAATTTATCAAACTTGTTATTTAATTTTTCATTATCAATTAAATTTAATTTAAGTGAAGAATTTTGTATTTTAATAATTGGATTAATTGTTCACCAGTATTTTGGTATATAATTTTTAATTTCATTTTCTCTATTTACAATAATTTGTAAAGCTTCACTTTGCACTCTCCCAATACTTAAATCCTTTATCTTCATTAATTTATAAGCAAAACTTGAAGTTTTAAATCCAAAAAGCTTATCAAATATTAACCTTGTTAATTGTGCATTAACTAAATTCATATCAATGTCTCTTGGATTATTAATTGCTTTTATAATGGATTGCTTATTGATTTCTTCAAAGGTAATTCTTTTACATTTATTTTTGTTGTTTTTATTCAATGCATTATATACATGTCATGCAATTCCTTCACCTTCTCTATCAGGGTCTGAAGCAATATAAATTACTTCAGCTTCACTAGCTAAATTATTCATTTCTCTAATTGTTTTTTGTTTATTAGTTATTGTTTGAAACACTGGATTAAATTCTACAAAATCAAATCCATATCCATTATTCACAGTATTAGATAATTCTTTTATGTGTCCACCTGTAGCAAAAATTTTAAAGCTATTATCATTTAAGTTTTTATTAATGGATTTAATTTTTCCACTACCTTCAATTATCATTAATTTCATTTATTTATATCTCCTTATTTTTTAATTAAAATCTTCATATTGTTTTTCTTCATTATTTACTAATTGATTATCTTTATTTGCTTGAATTTCATAATTAGTATTAGTTAGAATTGTTGCATTTAAAACACTTTGTAAAATTGGTCCAATTGGATTTAATTCACTAACATGATTTTTAATATATTCATGAAGTAGAAATTTATTAGCACTATCAAATTCTGTAATTTTATCTTTGTATAGTTCATGTTCTTTTACATAAACTCAAATATTGATCTTTTTAATTACACTATCTAAATATTCTTGAGCTCTAGCATTATTTTTTGCATTTTTTGGATTATTAGCTTTTTCGTAGTTATCAATGTAATTATTAATTAATCTATGAAATTCTTGTTTTAGTTCTAAACAAGTTTGTTCTTGTTTTCATTGATTTAAAGTATTGTGTTGAAATAAAAATGGATTGTATAAATGATCATCAACTTTTATTAAATTAAAATCAATAACTTCACTTTCATTATCAAGAACTTTATTATTTAAATCATTGCATTGATAAAAGAAATTAGACTTTAAATATGCAGGATTATTATTCATACTAAATGCAATTAAATATCCATCCTTATTTGGATTATTTAATAATTCTTCTTTAGTTAATAAATTCATTGATGTTAATGAAACATTTGAACTTTTGTTATCTTTATTATTAGAAATTGTTGTATTTTCAGCTGTATATGTTCCTGCTCAATCACTATAATATTTATTTGTTTTATCATCAATTGACTTAATATATGCATGTGTAGCACAGTTGTCAATGATTGTTTTTGCAATATTATCACCATACACATCATTTAGTTGCGTTAATGATTGTACAATCACCATTGCCATTATTCTTCTACCTGCTCCTAATGTGAAAAATTGTGAAGCATGATTTAGTTTTGGCATGTTACAAAATTCATCTAAAATTAACAATAAATTTCTTGGTAATTTGTTATCAGCATATGTCTCAGCTTTTTTAATAGAAAAACTATATAATTGATCAACAAACATTGCCAATAACTTGTATGATTTCTCATCACCTTCTGCAATAATAATAAATACTGCGGTTGGTTTAGTTTCATTAGCAATTTTACTTAAATCAATGTCATTACTTGTTATTAATTTTTTAATACTTTCATTACTATAATTACTTGTTGCTTTATCTACATTTGCATACGCACTACCTAATGTTGCATCAGGACTTGAAAAAACCTTAATACCAGTTTCATATGATTTCTTTTTCATATAAATTGCTTGTAATGATTTATCAGTCATTGTAGCAATATCTGTTATATATTTCTTTAGTTGTTCTTTGTTATTTAAAACACTAATAACACTTGCAAGATTAATATTATCTGCTAATTTATATAATTGATCTTCATCTATATTTAAATCATTTACATATTGTTCAATGAATGTTTCTAAAGAGTAATAATATGCACACAAAAATATACTTTGTGCAAGTGTATCTCAAATTGCATCTTTATTATCATTAATTGGAAATAGTACTGCGCTAACTTCTCTTAGTAAATTATCAGCAAATTCTATTTCTTGATCAATTGTTATTTGAGTTTCTCTAGTAATTTCTTGTTTCTTTAATAATTCTGCTTTTACATAACTTTTTGTTACATTAAATAGTGGATTTCATGTATTACTATGACTTGGATTTTTAAAGTTTAAAACCAATACATCATATCCATTTTCTTTTAAAGTTAAATATGTATTTCTACATAATTCACCTTTAATATCTGTAATCACAAAACTTGGTTTTTTAGTTTTATTATTTTCAACAATTTTTGCATTTGCAATAATTGTTAATAAAACGATTAATTGTGTTTTACCACTTCTTGTTGCTCCTAAAACCAGCAAGTGATGAGCAAAACTATCTACATTTGCAATATTAAATGTAGTTTGATTACTTTTTTTATCATATTTAGATTTAAGAATTCATCCAACACAATTATTTGGATAAACCTTATTTAATTCATTAATATCTTGATTACTAGTTTTATTTCTTTCATCAATTAAAAATCTTGCATCTCCATAAATCTTTGATTTGCTACTTCTTCTAATGCCTAATCTTTTATTAGTATTATTTGAAAAGAAGTAATACAAACAAATCAGATTAACTAATTCAAGAATAAATACACTTAAAATTACTCAACCACTAGAAATATTATTTCAATCACTTGCATTTTTATATTGCTCATATCCACCTAATGTATATCCCAAAAAAATAGCTAATAATAAAACTAATAAAATTTCAACAGTAGTTCAAATAATCTTATATTTGTTTTTAATAATTCAGTTTTTTAACATATTTTACCTTTTTCTAATATAAAAAAGGTTGTCATTATTTATGAAATTTATTTAACACTTATTAAACTTGCAACAACAATCATACAAACTATAAAAATACTTAAGCACACAAAGAAAGCTATTTTTCTATTTCTTACTTTTTTTAATCAAATTAAATCAAAATCACTTAATTTATTTGTTGCAGCTTTTAATTCAATATTATTATTCTTACAATATCTTTTTGCTTTGTATCACATTAAGCCACTAATACACAATCCCACAATACTAAAGCAGCATATAAAACTAAAAATTGAATAAACCATTCATGTTTTTATTGATCATATATAACAAAAAACTAACTAAGATATATAAAAAATCTATAAGGAATAAAGAAACATCTTAATTAGTTTTGTAATTCTATAAAAGCAATTTAATTATATATTAATTAAATGAATTTTCTATCTTTTATTCTGATAACAATTGCAGCAATGATTACACTTAAAACAATAATACTTACAACAATTACAGGAACAACTCATTCAGGTAATGATTTTTGATGTTTATGAATAATATTTGTTTTATTGCTAGAAGAATTAGTTTGAAATGGATATTGTTCTCCAGAATTATAATGTGGATAATAAATGTTGGGATAGTAGTATCCACTACTACTTGTTACACCAACTTTATTAGAACTTGAATTATAAACAATAAATGGAATCATACCACATAAATTACTTGTACCTTTTTGTGTTGGAGTAATATAAAAAATTGCTTGATTATTAAATGATTTATTTGTAACATTATTCACTAATTGGTTAATTAAATTAGTGTAATTATTAATTGTTCAATATTCATTAAATGTACTTGGATATTGTATTTCATTAGCATTGTAATTTTTATTATTAACTCATGAATAATTTAATTCATTTTCAATAACTGGATTGATTTTATTTTTAGCAAAATATTGACTAAATGCTTGTTGGATTGCATAAAAGATATAGTTAGAAATTTCAATTGTTAAATAATTAATATTTTTGTTTACTAAATTCATTAATAAATTTGGAACATTAATATATCCTAAATCTAAAAAATTATATGCATTAGAAAAGTTTTTATTGTTATCTACAAGTACTTGATTATAACCAGAACAATTTGTATTTTGTATACCTGAGATTTGAATAAATGCTAATGCAGATACTTTATTATTTATTAACAATAAACTATCAATATTACTTCAATTAATTGTTCAGTTTTCTCCATATAAAAATTTAGTTTTGATATTATTTGCAACACAATAGCTATTAATTTGCATTTGAATTTGATTGATGATATTTTGTTCTAATGTAGCAATATCACTTTGACTATTTCCAATTACTCCAGTATCAACTTGACCAAACACAATATCATTTAAATTTAAATCATTAATTGAATCAGTAACTGCTATATTTAATGTTCCACAACATGCTAAATTATTAATTGATGTAACAGTAATATTTGTTGTATATGTACCATCTTTATCACTTTGATAATTTGCTAAAGCTTCTAATTGTTGTTTAGTAACATTAATTGTATAATCAGCATTTAATACTAAATTATACGCACTTAATGAATTCATGACTTCATTATCAATAATGTTTTTTATTTGTTCTTCATTTGCATTATTTAAGTAAATATGATTTAAACTACAACTTGCTAAATTAAATGGTTCTGAATTTGAAATAGTACTGCTATCTACAGAACTGCAATAATTATTTCATCAATATTGTACTTGAGCATAATTTAACTTTTGAATTTGTGAAGTAGTCATATTTTCATTTGTTTTTAAATAATTTGCTAAATGAACACCATGATAACTTGTTCAAAATGGAACAACATTACTTGCATCAACTACATTAGTAAATTTATTAATTTGTTGTTCATTGTTGGAGTTAATGACATCTATTAAGTAGTAAGAGTAAATGCCTGAATTGTTTGGTAAATAATTTGTACCATCATAGTTATATAAAGATTTTGTAGTATATTCTCATAATCCACTATAACTAAAATAATCAGTTGAATTATTATTACTATTATTTGGATAAATTTGTTGTCAATCTCCA
>JAGBPV010000074.1 GCA_017633195.1 bacterium | reverse complement strand
TTTAATGCAACTGCAAATATTGCTGATAAAAATTCAACAAGTAATTCATCAACTATTACAGTTACAAATTCATCAACTCAAACTTTTAACTTGCAAGTACAATGTAATGGAACAGTTTATAATGTTTTAAATTCATGACAATTAGATGATGTAAATATTGAATGATTAGTTAATGATAAAGTTCAAACAAATCAAACAAATTGAAACTTTAATTTTGAAGCACAAGAAAGTGGTAATTACACAATTTCTGCAATCGTTACATTTAGTTTGTATGGTAAAGAATTTAGTATAAAAACAAATGTTATTACAATTGATGCAAATATTACTACAAAAGTATCATTAAATACTACTTATACTAAAAATGGTTATGCTCAATGATTTTTACAAGAACAATTAAATACATGAATTGGGCAAGATAATGAAACCTGAGACCAATTTATTAATCAATATACAGTTGGATATCAATTACAAGCCAATTATACTGATTTTACAAATTGTGAAGTATATTTTGCACAAATGCCAAGTAATGATAGTTTTGGAAGCAAACAGTTTTTAACTATTAAAGCAACTTCAACAACTGCTATTAATGTTTGATTATGAAGTAATTCTTATGGATCTTTCCAACCATCTTCATCAATTAGTGCAATTCCTGCAGGAAGTGTATTTATATGAACTGTACCTTATGAATTAAATCAATTAACTTATTCAAATGGCAACATTTCAATTCCAATCTTTAATGATAATTATTGATGAGATAATAATTCTGGAGCACAAACTATTGCTACTCCATTTGGATTATCTATTGGAACAATATCAAATCCAACTTTATATTCAGGTGATGCACAATTTAGTCAATCATTTAATGGTGTAATTGCTATTAGTTATGGTCACAGTAATGGAAGTCCATATAATCCACCAGCATCATTATCAAATCAATATGATGGTCAAGCAGTATCATACAGTAATTTTAATGCAAATAATATTTTAAATATTTCACCAAATACACTAATTACATTTAATACAACAATTAGTATTAATAATGAAGAACAAACCAATCTTTCAGGAACTTGTACATATGTTGTTACAAATGAAAATACGAATACATCTTCTTCTGGTTCATTTGATATAAGTGCATCTAATGTTACATTTAATTATGAATTTAATACTGCTGCAAAATATAGTGTTGAATTCACTTATAAACTAAACACAAGTAGTGGAATTATTATTAAAACTCAAACTTATGATGTTTATTGTAATGAAGTTTCAATCGCTGCACAAACATTAACTCCAAAATTAGGTACAACTGATACTTTAACAGCTAATAATACTTTTTATACTAATAATCAAACTATATCTTATCAATGATATGAAGTTGTTAATGGACAAAAGACTTTAATTCCTAATGCAACACAAGCAACTTATGAAGTTAATATCAATAATTATGATGCAAATTATGAATATGTTGTAACTGAAACTATTAATAATACAGTTTATACAAGTAAACCAATTGTATTAACACCTGACACATCAAACTTTAATGCAACTGCAGTACTTAATAATATAAATGCAATTAATGGACAAATTAATATTCAATCTGCTTCAACCCAAACCTTTAATTTATCAATTAATTGTTATGGAAATGTTTTTAATTCATCAAACAATTCATTATTAAAAGATTTAAGTATTGTTTGATTAGTTAATGGTCAAAGTGAAAGCACAACTTCAAATTCATGATCATTTAATTACACTGCAAAACAACAAGGCATTTATGAAGTTTCAGCAAGCATTAACTTTACTTTATATGGTAAACAATTTGAAATTACAACTAAATTGATGCCAATACAATATTCAAATACAACAATTACTTTTATGCCAAATACTGCAACTTCATTAAGTTCATATGTATATAATCCAAATACTTATAAATTAGTAATTTGAGGAAATGGTGAACAAGATGATGAATCAACAGTAACTTTTAAAGTTGATACTAATGGTTCATCAACTAATGATTCACTATATACTTATAAAGTTGAATTCATGAGCAATAGTAATAGCAATATTGAACTTATTGATGAAATTCCTGTAACTGTTAATAATGGAATATTAACTTTACCAGTAAGTGATTTTAATGGATATAGTTCTTTAAAATTAATTGCTACATTAAATAATATTTCTACTTCTTCAATCATCATTGCTTATGAATATCTACCAGTTAAACCATCATTTAAAATTGCATCAAATACAAGTTTTAATATGAGCAATCCTGAAATCATCTTACAACCAAATGAAGCTTTAGGTACAGCAACTTTAGGAACTTTAACATCAAATGATTTAAGTTTTAGTTTTGAATTAAACAATACAACAATTAGTATAAAAACAGTTAATAATAACCAAGAAGTTAATGTTAATGGTGATACATTTACTGAAAATGGATTGTATAGTGTAAGTGTTTTAAATCAAAACTATGTAATTAGTTTTAACCCATCATTATTTAGTAAAGTAATGAGTATGGCTGATCCTAGTGGAGACTGAACAACAGTTTATGCAACCATTACAATTAATAATTTAAGTTTAGATAATGAATCAATTACTAACAATAATCCAGTAATTATTAATCAAGTATTAGGTTTTGCAAATACTAATAGTAGTGTAAATAACATGTATACTGCTGGAGTTTATTGAAATAATGTTCCAGTTGATGAAATAACTCTTGGTTCAACTAATATTACTTTACAAGTAACAGGATTGAAAACTGGAGATAAAGTTGCATGATATGAAGTTACAAGTAATGGTAATGCTTTATTAAATGTCAATGGAAATAGTATTTATACTTTATCTCCAACTTCTTTAATTGCTGGATTATTAGGTAATGCTTTAATTTTTATGGCAGTTATTACTACTGCAACTGGACAAAATATAACAACTAATCAATGTACATTAAATGTATCATATTTAGGAAATGTTTCAATTCAACTTACTGGAGGAAGTGTAAGTAATAGTATTAATTCACCAACTTATTCATTAATTAGTAATACTATATATAAAATTGAAACTTCAAATAATCAACCTGTAACTTTAAATAATAGTAGTATTAGTAGTTCAGATATTTATTATCAATGACAATACAAAAGTCAATATGTGATTATTGATGGTAATGAAGTTTCAAATAATAATTGAACTAATTTAGGAACTGCAACTAATAGTTATGAACCTTATAGTTATAATGTAGTTCCATTATATGAAGTTTCATTTAGACTAATTGTTTATGTTTCAAATACACCTTCAACTAATTTCAATCAAGAATTTAATAATCAATATATTGTTTCAAATGTTATAAGTACCATTGGTACATATTCAAATACAGTAAGTTTAAGTTCTAAAAATCAAAGTAGTACTAATGAAAACAATGTCAATATTAATATGGGACAAAGTGTCACATTTAATTTAGATTTTAGTGAAATACAACAATTAGAATCAATTGTAAAACACTGTGATTATATTTATGAAAACTATAATAACACTATACAAAAATACCAATTTAATCATTTATATTTTGCAAGTGTAACATGATATTATAAAGATGAAAATACAACAAATTTTACAATTGCAGCTACACAAGATTTAACTTTAAATACTGCAGGACAATTAGTAATTGCAAATAGTAATAATACAAATTTGTCATATACATTTAATAATTTCAATCAATCAAGTATGTATATTGTTTATGCAAAAATTAATTTTTTAAATAATCCTTCATTATCAAGTTCTAGTTTATATCAAACTAATCAATATAATGTATATATTAAAAACCCATTAAAATTCAACTATGAAACTTATATACAAAATGCAATTGCTAACTGAGCAAATTCTAATAATGCAGTATATAATTCAACTTTAACAAGCACTTTAAATGAATCAACATTTAATGATCTAGTAAAACAAAATATGGCTGGGTATGAAATTTTAAATAATGCAACATCATTTAATGATATTAAAGTTTCATTTACATCATTACCAAGTTCAGATGCAAACAGTTTAGGTGAATTAGCTAATGAACAATGATTAACAATTCAAGCAACTGCAATTAATCAAATTAATTTCACAGCATGAAATGGTAGTTTAAACAATAATCAAGGAGGATGAGGCACTAATACTGTTGAAAGTGTAGAACCAGGAACAATCTTTACTTGAACTTTACCTTATGCATTAAATACATTAGTTAACAATACAAATACATTAAGTTTAACTTTAAATGAAACATATGCAAATGCTTCAAACAATGAAGATTTATATGTGCCATTCGGATTATCTCTTGGTAGTTCTACAAGTGATTTAACATCAATATCAAGTGGATGAAATTACAATTATCATGGTGTTATTGCAACAAATTTTGGTACATCTGGAGAAGATTATATATTGCCTTCAACTTGAACTGTACCATATAACAA
>JAGBPV010000073.1 GCA_017633195.1 bacterium | reverse complement strand
TTAAAATATATGTGTTATATAAACATATTAAAAATGAAGAAAAGTATTAAAAATATAACAATTATACTTGCTTTTTTGTTAAGTATAAGCATTATTCCAGTTTGTATTGTTTCATGTTCTAATGATGAAATAAATAACAATAATTTTGCTTATAATAACATTTCAAAAGACATCTTTTTACAAAACAATAAGCAATTAAATTGGAATAATTTAATTAGTAATCAAAATGAAACTGCAATTAATAATTGGTCTAATTATTTTAATAATGAAATAAAAAATAATGTAAATTTTGAAAATGTTATTTCATCTGATTTAAATCAATTTGAATTAAATATTAATCATATATTAAATTTATCATCTAATTGATTTTATGGATTTATGTTTAATCATACCTTAATAAAATTTAGTCAACAAGGCACTGATTTTTCAGGAATTAATAATTTAAAATGAGCAGCTAAACCAATATCTACTATTACTGATTTTCAATATCAAATCATCAATAAAAAAATCAATTTATCTTATGTAATAACCACATCATATGATGTAGCAGCAACAAATGATATTAAATTTTGAAGCATTAATGAAAATGAAGTTGTGAATAATTTTGTAACTATTAAAAGAAAAGTTATTGTACAAAATGCAACAATTGCACCTTGTTTAGTAAATTATCCTTATAATTTTCTTAATTATAGTAATGATGTTTTTTATGCATATGGGGGATTTTATATTAACTTTGCTGAATCTTTAAGATTTTTAAATCCTACTATTACAATTAATAAACAGATCAATAAGAACCAAACCTTTTTAGTATATTTTGATGATAATTTTGTAAAAAATTATTTACAAAATCCTAAGTTAATTAATTCTAGTAGTGCTGTTGGTAATAAAATCGATTTTATCAATCCAACTTCAAAAACTTTTAGTTATAGTATTTTTAATGAAGGATATGATTTTGTTAATAATAAAAATAATCATTTAGATGAAATAAGAAGTTGATTAAATAATTATCATAATCCTTTAATATGAACAAAAACTGTCAATCTAATTCCAAATTTATCATTATTTAATTTTGTTTATCAAACACAACCAATGATTTTTTTAGATTGTTATAATCATTGTAGATTTTATGGAACTTATAGTAATTTACAATATCAAGATGCTTATAATGAATATAAATTAAATCAACTATCCAATGTTAATTTAAATAATGTTAATTACATAAAGAGAAAGGACAATTATGAAAAAAACAACTTCTTCAATTAAAAATAATAATGAAACTAAATTGCAAATAATTAGAGAAGAAAATGCTTCTTCAAAAGAAATTATTGGTGACTATGGAACTTTTTTTGATGACATTAATCACACGCCTAATGACTATATCATGGTTAGAGGAGCAAGAGAAAACAACTTAAAAAATATTAATTTAGATATTCCTAAAAATAAGTTAGTAGTTGTTACAGGAGTTAGTGGAAGTGGGAAAAGTAGTTTAGTTTTTGACACCATATATAATGAAGGTAAAAGAAGATATTTAGATTCCTTAAGTTCTTATGCAAGACAGTTTTTAGGTAATTCAGATAAACCTGATGTTGATAGTATTGAAGGATTAAGTCCAGCAATTAGTATTGATCAAAAATCAACAAGTCACAATCCTAGAAGTACAGTTGGAACAGTTACTGAAATCTATGATTATTTAAGATTAATTTTTGCAAGAATTGGTCAACCATATTGTCCTAATGATCATATTAAAATAGAAAGTCAAACTTTGAAACAAATCTTTGATAAAATTTGGGATTTTAATGATGGTGATAAATTAGAATTTCTAGCACCAATTGCAAGAAATGAAAAAGGAACTTTTAAGAATGAATTTGAAAAACTTAAAAGAGAAGGATTCATTAGAGTAAAAGTTGATAATAAACAATATTTATTAGATGAAGACATTAATCTTGATAAGAATATTAAACATAATATTGATATTGTAGTAGATCGAATTGTGTTACATAAAGATCAAGATACTAAAAGTAGAATTTATGATACTTTAGAAACAGTTGTTAAATATGCAAATGGAAAAATTGTTGTAGATCGAATTCAAACTGATGGAACACAAAAAGAATATGAATATAATCAAAATGCAAGTTGTAAGATTTGTGGATTTAGTTTGCCTGAAATTGAACCTAGATTATTTTCATTTAATTCTCCAATAGGTGCATGTAGTTATTGTAAAGGTTTAGGATTTACTTATGAACCAGATCCTAATAAAATCTTTTTATATAAAAATTTAAGTATTATTGAAGGTGGAATTGATTATTTTAAAAATACAGTTGATTCAAATACCTTAGATTGACAAAAATTTGATGCTTTATTAAACTACTATAATATTAATAAAAAAATTCCAATTAAAGATTTAAGCAAAAAAGATATAGAACATATTCTTCATGGATCTGATGAACCAATTACCATTCATTTAATTAGTAATAGTGGAAATCAACAATACAAAACAGAATATGTTGAAGGAGTTGCTGATTTAATTAAAAGAAGACATGAAGAAACTTCTAGTAATATGGCTAGAGAATATTACAGCAAATATTTAAGTGAAGTTCCTTGTAAAGTTTGTCATGGAAAAAGATTAAATGAAAAAGCATTAAGTGTCAAAATTAATAATGAAGATATTATTTCATTAACTGAATTATCAACAAGCAAATTAATCGATTTCTTTTTAAAGATTAATTTAACACCATATGAATTGCATATTGCTAAATTAGCTTTAAAAGAAATCTTAGACCGATTAAACTTCTTAAATGATGTTGGATTAAATTATTTAACTTTAGATCGTACTGCAAATACTTTAAGTGGTGGAGAATTGCAACGAATTAGATTAGCTACACAAATTGGAAGCAGATTAACTGGTGTTTTATATGTTTTAGATGAACCAAGTATAGGATTGCATCAAAAAGATAATGATAAGTTAATTAATACAATGAAACAAATTGTGAATTTAGGTAATAGTTTATTAGTTGTTGAACACGATGAAGACACCATGAATAGTGCAGATTATTTAATTGATATTGGTCCTTATGCTGGAGCAAATGGTGGGTATGTTACTGCTATAGGAACACCAGAACAAATTAAAAATAATGAATTATCATTAACTGGAAAATATTTGAGTAAACAATATCAAATTAAAGTACCAAAAGCTAGAAGAAGTGGAAATGGTAAAAAGATTATTTTAAAAGGTGCAAAAGGTAATAATTTAAAAAATATTACTGCAACTTTTCCATTAGGAAAATTAATTTTAGTAACAGGTGTAAGTGGTAGTGGTAAAAGTACTTTAATTAATGAAACTTTAGTAAAAGCAATTCAAAAAGAATTATTTAATCCTTTTATTGAACCATTAGCTTATTCTTCAATTACTGGACATAATGATATTGATAAATTAGTAATAGTTGACCAAGAACCAATTGGAAGAACTCCAAGAAGCAATCCTGTAACTTATGTTGGAGTATTTAATGATATTAGAGAATTATTTGCTCAATTACCAGAAGCAAAAGCACATGGATTTACTAGTAGTAGATTTAGTTTTAATGTAAAAGGTGGAATTTGTGAAAAATGTGATGGATATGGTTCAATTAAAATTGAAATGAATTTCTTGCCAGATGTTTATATTAAATGTGATGAATGTAATGGTAAAAGATACAATGAAGAAACATTGTTAGTAAGATACAAAAATAAAAATATTTTTGAAGTTTTAGAGATGAATGTTGATGAAGCTTGTGAATTTTTTCAAAATATTCCAGCAATTCATTACAAATTAAATTTAATGAAAGAAGTAGGATTAGGTTATATTAAATTAGGAACAAATGCAGTTTTATTATCAGGAGGAGAAGCACAACGTATTAAGTTAGCAAAATATTTACAAAAAAAACCTACTGGAAAAACTTTATATGTTTTAGATGAACCTACAACTGGTTTACATATGCATGATATTAAAAATTTAATTAATATCTTAAATAGAATTGTTGATCATGGTGATACTGTAATTGTAATAGAACATAATTTAGATTTAATCAAAGTTGCTGATCATATTATTGATATTGGTAAAGATGGTGGTGATGAAGGGGGAAATATCATTGCTACAGGTACACCTGAACAAATTGTAAAAAACAATTATAATGAATCTTATACTGCACAATATTTAAAACCTTATTTAAATAATAATGAATAATGCAATTATTGAATGAAATTCAATTTGATAGATTAATTAGTAAATTTGATAAATTAAAATCAACAAAACAAATTACTAAAAAAATTAGTTTACATTATATTTACAAATATAATAACAATTTTGTTTCTAATTTTAATTTTCAAAAAAATTTTGGTGAATATAAATCTAATTTCATAAATTTTTTAAAAATAAAAAATATCCATTTAGGATTTAATGAAAAAATATTATTAGAACACTATAATAAGAAATTTCGTTATAAAAATAAAACTTATATTAAAAAAACTAAAGTTTATTGAATGTGAATCATTATTGTAATTTTATTAAGTATTTTTTTAATAATAATCATCATTCTTGGTGCAACACATATTCTTTAAAATGATTTTGATGTTTGAACAATTAGTCTTAAGAAAAAAGTTATTATTTTTTAAATTGTTTAAATTTTAATGTTATTCAAAGCACCATACCATTAAAAGTTCTACATAATTTAACATATATACATCCATCAAAAAATCTAAAATTTTTAATAATTGCTTTTCTTTTTCCTTTTTCTGCTAACGAGTATATACAAACATGAGGAATATTATCTGGTGTAAATCAAGTTTGACCTAGTCAACGATTATATTTTAAATTTTTTTGAATAAGTATATAATCTTCTCCTAGTATAGCATTTTCATCCATACTACCAATTCGATATCTTTCAATTTCATTATTAATTTTTACAACTGCCACATTTTTAAATTTTGTTTGTAAATATTTAAATCTTTTTAAATTGCAATTTTGAGTAGCAAATAAGTTTGGAAGATATTCAAAATCTGCATCTTTAAAACATTCATTTGCATTATCATATTGATTTTCATCTATCATATGTTTTTTCCTTGTTTATATATTTGAAGTATTTTATATTTTACTAGTATTATTATTAATAATATTTAATTTATTAACAATGAAATAATAATTGATATCCCTAAATGCAATTTCAAGTGCAACAGGATTTTTTAAGAAAATTATACAACACTTTAAAAAAGTTATTGAGTATTAATTTGCTATTTCATTAAACTTTTCATTGCTTGATTTTCATCATAGTAATTTGCGTGGCATATTATTGATTTTTTCTTGTAATTCATAGATTTCTTCATCACTTATTTCTTTAAAATTTCTGCCTTTTTTATATAGTCTTCTAACTAATCCATTGATATTTTCATTTGAGCCTCTTTGATATGATGCATAAGGATTGCAATAATAAACTTTACAATTTCATCATTTAGCTAAAATCCCAATTTTGTCAAATTCAAAACCATTATCAGATGTAATACTTCTCACATAAAGTTTATTTGTTTCAACAAGTTTTTTGGTCACTGAGTTAATTTTGAATGGATTTTTATTTTTAACTTTTACAATAAATACTTTCCTACTACATCTTTCAACAAAAGTTAAAAGGTGTAAACATTATGTTGGTTTAGAAGTTCATGAAGTTTGCACTGTTGAACTAGGTATTTATATTCCTGCAGTTTGTGCAGCAAGAGTAGAAGACACCTTAATTATTCAAGAAAACAAACCTAATGTAATTACAGATTTAGCAAAAAAGAATTTATATAATGAGTAATTATTTAGGTTTAAATTAATACATGATTGCTATTTTAATAGAAACATAACATATATATTAAATTGAATGACTTTATATTTAGTCATTGCATTTTTTATATAAGAAACTATTGATTATGAATGTTATTGCTATCAATAAGTGAAGTTTCTGTATTATTTTCTTTTTCTAATAACTTTGTTGGATCTTCTTTTTTTAGTTTATTAGTTTTATATATCAATATGAAAGTTGGAATTGCTAAAAAATTAAGAAAATAAACATTTTTACCTAGATTTATAATATTTATTTTATAAGTTGATTTTATTGGTAATGCTCTAGCTAAATTAACTATATGTAACCCAATGATTGCACCAAATACACAATTTATTATATGACAACATATTGATGCTATGAATAATGGTAGTCATTCATGATGATGTGTATGGTCACTCATTCATGATATAGCCACTAAAAATAAAGAAACAAAAATAACATATAAAATACCATGAATTATCAGAACATATGATCAATTAATGATTTTTTGAAATTGTTCATTTAAGGGTGTTTCATTATTATTATTTGCAGTTAGATAGTTATTTAATCTAGTTGTTTTATTATTATTCATGATGTTTTTATTTTATTAATAAATAAATTAAAAAATGAATTTTATTTTTTATTATTGATTAGTTTGGTGTTTTTGTTTTTTCTTGTTTCATTAATTTTTTTACATTGCTTACTAAAATAAAGATTGGAATAAATCCAAAGATGATAAATATATTACCCATGCAAGTTGTTATATTTATAAATTGTAATTTTCTAATTTCAAGTTGTCCTATGGGTAATTTAATAATAAGTTGATTTAAATAAGAAAAAATACCTGCTACAACACATATGAAAATTATTATGAAAGTCATTGAAATACCAAAAGGAATCATATTATTTAAGTTAGAACTTAAAATTGGTGTAAATGATAAAGCGAAGAAAATTACACTAATGACTTCTCAAAACTGAAAAAATATTTCAATATATGCTCACAAAATGATATTTTTCAATTGAGTTTTTAATATATCTTTATTATTACTATCTTTTATTAATTCATTCATTTTTTATAAATATAATTCTAATTAAAATTAGGCAATTATATACAATTTTATACAAATTGTTTTTAATTAAAAATTAAAGATAAATTTAACATAGAAAATGTTTAATTTTCATGAAAAATATAAGAGAAATATCTCAAAAATTTAGAAAATATATTTGAATTCTTCTATATATTTCTTATTAGTTTAAATAAT
>JAGBPV010000072.1 GCA_017633195.1 bacterium | reverse complement strand
TATATATATATATATATAACTCCTTTATTTTTAATTTTTGCTTAATAATATTATCATAAAAAATAATAAAAGAATTATTTAAATATATAATGACTATTCTTAAATTAACATCCAACTAATTTTTTATTAATTTGTTGACCATATATATAGTTTTTATAAACAACTGCACAATAAAATAAAAATTAAATTTTTGTCTTATTTTGAAATTGATATAGTTAGAATTTTTTAATCATTAAAGATATTTAAAGATCTTAATAACAAGTTAGTTGTTTCTAATTCAAAACATAATTTATGAACGATTTTATTGAAAGTCTATGAGAATTAGTTTTACACAAAATCATGATGGCATTTCATTTTTACAAAACAATTGAAAAATTTATACATTATGATGAAACAAATATTAGACATTTTGTAACAAAAATCATAATCATGCAATAAAAATCTTCAAAATAATTTTGCTAATATTTATGGTAAAAGTGGCATGAAAATTATTCCAATTATAATTAAAACAAATTCAACAATATCATTTGTACTTAAATTAGTATCTTTAAAAACAAAAAAGGAAAAAATCTTACAAATAAAATTGGTAAATATATGCAAATTGAAACAATATTATTTAACTTTTTGATTTTTATATCATACGTAATAAAAATATTGATATTTTATTCTAAATAATCATGATAAATATTAAAAAAGTTTCTTTTAAATTTAATCATATCAAACCTATTTAAAATTATTAATTTGATATAATCTTTTAAAAACACAAATAATTTAAAAGTTTTTTATTTTAAAAAAAATATAGATTTGTTAGACAACATCTATATAGTGTGTGTAATATAAATTACTTGTTTTTTATTATAATTCTTAATTTAAAAATAATGATTAATTTATAAAAATAAAAAAGAAAAAAAGATATTTTTAGATTCTAGCAATATCTGCGCTACTTTTTATAGCAATAATAATATCTAAAATTCAACCAATTCAAAATATTCCAAGTAAAGATAAAATTAAATAAAACATTTTAGATTGATCATCTTTTAATTCTAAAGTTTTAATAATTAATATAATTTGAAAAAATATTGCAAACAAAACTGGAATAAATAATCAACAAAATCATCAAAAAACACATGCTAATACTGAATATCTTCTAATACTATGAATTGTTCTTTCATATCCAGTTAGATTATTAATTTCATTTGCACTTTTAATTCCTAATTTATTTTCTAATGAAGAAATATCTCAATTAATCTTAGGATTATTTTCAGACATAATTGTCTCCTTATATAATTTGTTATTATACATAATTTAAAAATTATATAAAAATTATTTTTTTATAATGAATATGAATAGTGTTTATACAAAATATAAAATAAATTAAATATAAATCAAATATATATTTAACAAATTTAAGAATTATATCAAAGAAAATAATTATGCAAGATAAATATCAATCAATTGTAATTGGAGCAGGACATGCAGGACTAGAAGCTTGCTTTGTTTTTGCTAATTTAAAACAAAAAGTTGCTTTAGTTACTTTAAGTGAACAGGGAATTGGTAAAATGCCATGTAATCCTAGTGTGGGTGGTCCTGCTAAAGGAATTGTTACTAGAGAAATTGATGCACTAGGTGGAATGCAAGCAAAAGTTGCTGATAAAACAGCATTGCAAATCAAAATGTTAAATACTTCTAAAGGTCCAGGAGTTTGAGCTATTAGAGAACAATGTGATAAAGTTGAATATTCAAATTATTTCATTAATTTAATAAAACAAAATCCTTATATTGATTTAATTATTGATGAAGCAACAGATTTTTATTATGAAAATGATGAAGTTAAAGGCATTTATACTAAAGAGCATGGAATTTTATATAGCAATAGTGTAATTGTTACTTCAGGAACATACTTAAAATCATTAACCTTTAGGGGTCATAACTATAAAGATGAAGGTCCAGATGGATTAAAAAATTCTAAATCTTTATCAAATGCTTTAGTTAAAATGGGTTTTAAATTAAGAAGACTAAAAACAGGAACTCCACCAAGAATTTATACAGATAGCATTGATTTTAGTCAATGTGAAATTGAACCAGGAAGTAGTATGGATATATGTTTTAGTCATTTTAATCAAAAATTCTTACCTTTAGAAAAACAATTACCATGCTATTTAATTTATACAAATAAAGATACACATGAAATTATTAAAAATAATAAAACTAAATCAGCAATGTACTCAGGAATGATTACAGGAGTTGGTCCACAATATTGTTTAAGCATTGAAGATAAAGTAACAAGATTTATTCTAAAACCAAGACATCAATTATTTTTAGAACCAGAATCTATTCATTTGCCAACAACATATTTAGGTGGATTTAGTACTTCTATGCCTGAAGAAGTTCAAAATCAAATGATTAGAACTTTACCAGGATTAAAAAACTGCAAAGTTCAAAAATATGCATATGCAATTGAATATGATGCAATAGATTCATTAGAATTATTACCAACACTAGAAACAAAAAGATGAAAGAACTTATATTTTGCTGGACAAATCAATGGTACTAGTGGATATGAAGAAGCAGCATGTCAGGGATTAATGGCTGGAATTAATGCTTATTTAAAGATACAAAATAAAAAACCTTTAATTTTAAATAGAGATGAAGCTTATATTGGAGTATTAATTGATGATTTAACCACTAAAGGAGTTTTAGATCCATATAGATTGTTAACATCAAGAGCAGAATATAGATTAATGTTAAGAAATGATAATGCTGATGATCGATTATTAAAATATGGACATGAAATCGGATTAATTAGTGAAGAACATTACAAACAGTATTTAAAAAATAAAGCATTATCTAATGAACTAATTAAGTATTTAGAAGAAAATACTGTAGGAAAAATCAAAGAAATTAATGTTAAAACTAATTATGAATTATCCAATTTAAAACTAAGTTCTTATTTATGTAGACAAGAAGTAAATATTGCTGATTTAATTAAATATTTACCTGATAAATTTCAAGAATTAAATAAATATTGATTACAAAAAACAGAAATATTTATTAAATATAATGGATATATTAAAAGAGAAATAGAAGCAATAAATAACTTCAAACAATTCAAAGATATTGATTTAAGTTGAATAACTGACTACAAACAAGTACCAAATATTGCTACAGAATCAATTATTAAATTAAATCAGATCAAACCTTTGACTTTAGATCAAGCTTCTAGAATTAGTGGAATTAATTTTAGTGATTTGGTTTATTTAAAATATTATGTAGAACAAATAAAAAAGCAATAATTTAAGGAATAAATATGAATCAAATAGAATTTGAAACACAATTAAAAAAAGAATTTAATGCTTTAGATAATCAAATTGAACAATTTGAAATTTATAAGGCATTTTTACAAAAACAAAATGAAATTCATAATCTAACTAGATTAGATAGTAATGAATTAATTTATGGTAGTTATTTTTATGATTCAATTTATCCTTATAAAGATTTAGACTGAAATAATATTCATGAAGTTTTAGATGTTGGCAGTGGTTCTGGAATCCCAGGAATTGCATTAAAGATTTTATATCCACATATTCATTTAACAATTGTTGAAAGTGTTACTAAAAAAACATTTTTTTTAGAACAACTTGTTGATAAATTAAAGTTAGATAATGTTTTTATTCTTAATACTAGAGCAGAAGAATTAGATAAATCATACAAAAATAAATTTGATTTAACTACAGCAAGAGCAGTAGCAGAAATAAAAATTATTTTAGAATTACTGATTCCTTTTATGAAAATCAATGGTTTGTGTGTGCTGCCTAAAGGTAAAAAAGGTAGTGAAGAGATGCAAAATGCAAGTCATATTATTAAGAAATTAAAAATTCAACTTATAGAAAAAATTCAATACAATTCTTTAGACAATCATAAAGAATTTATTTATATTTTTACAAAAAAAGAAGATACACCATCAATATATCCAAGAAAATGAAAAAGCATTATTAATAATTCAAAAGAAAAAGAAGAAGAAAATTAGTGTATTAAACCACTTTTATACATGTTGATTCTTTTCTTTAAAACAATACAAACAATAATCCCATTAAAGAATGCAGGAATAAAAAAGATACTAAAAATTGATAAGGTTGTACATAAATATTTTTTTACATTGGTTTCATAAAATTTCAATAATTCTTGAATTGTAAAAATTTGTAAGAAAAATCAAGCAAAAAAACCAATTCCAGTTCAACATAATCAAACTGCTACTGTTGCAGCAAGTGCAGCTTTTCTAATTCTTTTTAATTGATTAGCAATTTCATCATTGCTTAATTGTTTTTTGTTTGAAATTGAAAAAGTTTCAAAATGAATTTTCTTATCAATTTCTTGTAATTTCAAATTAATTTCATCTTCATTATGTTTTAATATTTCAATAGTTTGGTGAATACTATTCAATTTATTTGTTAATTCATCTTTTTGCTTATTTAATTCTTTTAAATCAAGATTATTACTTGTTAAAGAAGAATTAAGATTATTGGTTATTTCTTGTTTGTTATTATTCATAATTAAATAATTCTAAAAACCCATTTCTTTTCATGGATCTCTTCCTTTTTGCATCATTTTTCCCATTTTTTCAAAATTATCTCGTGCTTTTTGTCAATCTTTTAACATCTTATTTAATTCTTCATGTTTTCTTCCTGAACCATTTAAAATTCGGTTTTTTCTAGTTTGATCACGAATTATTAATTTTGGATTGTGTCTTTCTTTTTTTGTCATTGAACATAACAAAATTCTTCATACTCTTGCTTTATCTTCTGCTAATGTAACTTTTTCTTCAGTTAAAGAACTTTTTACCTTATCAGGCATGTATTTCATCATGCTAGAAAAAGAACCCATCTTATTCATTTGTTCAATTTGCATTAACATGTCTTCTAAATCGAATTTACCAGAGAACATTTTAATCATTGATTTCTTTGCATCTTTTTCATCAATAATTTCATATGCTTTTTCACTTAAAGTTAAAATATCACCTAAACCTAAAATTCGATCAGTTATACGTTCAGGATAAAATTCATCAATTGAACCTATTTTTTCTCCAGTTCCTAAGAATCTAATAGGAACATTTAAAATTTTAATTAAACTTAATGCTGCTCCTGCTCTAGCATCAGAATCCATTTTTGTAAGAATTATTCCTGTTAAATGTAAAGTATTGTTAAATTCAGTAGCAACATTAATAATATCTTGTCCACTCATCGCATCTACCACTAAGAAAATTTCATCAGGTTGAATTTTTCTTTTTAGCATTACTAATTCATTCATTAATTTTTCATCAGTTTGAAGTCTTCCAGCAGTATCAAAAATATTAATATTAATGTTTTGTTCTTTGATTTGTTCTAATGCATAATCAGCAATTTGTGAAACATCACTTTGACCTTTTTCAAATACAGGAATATTTAATTCATTACCTAAAGTTTTTAATTGATCAATAGCAGCAGCACGATAAATATCTAAAGCAGTTAAACTAGCTTTAGTATTGCTTTTTCTATCTGCTAAATATTTTGCTAATTTTGCACAGGTTGTAGTTTTACCTGAACCTTGTAAACCAACCATCATAATTTTCATGTTTGGTTTATCATAATTAAATTCTTTAAATTCTTTTCCTAAAACTTCTGATAATTTACTTTTTACTACATTTAAGAAATAATCACTTAATTTAACATTTTCAGGAACAATTTGTCCAACAATTTCTTGTCTAATACTTTTGATTAAATCTTTAACAACAATAATATTTACATCAGCATCTAATAAAGCAATTCTAATTTCTTTTAAAACACCTTCTATATCTTCTTCTTTAACCGTTGATTTTAAAACCTTATTTTTAAGGTGTTTTTGCACAATTCCACCAATCATTGTTTTGAACATAATTAAACCTCACATTAACAAGATAAATGTATATAAAGCATGTAGTTATAATTTAAATGATAAATTCCTGAATTTGATTCAAAGTACAATACTTTATTTCATACTAAATTATATAAGAAATAAGAATTTAATTTGAGTTGGTTTTTATCTTATTTCATCAAACTTTTTATTGATCATTTTTAATTAAATAATTTGCAAAAAATAATTATTGTTTTTTTAAACTAATTGAATGTTTTAATTTGTTTTGTCTTTTTCTTAAAACAACTATTTTTTAAGATTTTTTAGATAGTATTTCTTGTTTATCAAAGTTCTAAAAAAGATCTTAATAATGATTATTTTTTAAGAATCTTTATAAGATCTATAAATCTCAAAAGTGTGCTGAAATATCATGTATTTATTTTAATTTTGTAATATTTTGAGTTATTTATTTAACAATATTTAGTAAAAAAATTAGGCTATATATATATATATATAATTAAACATATTTTATCTACAAGATTTTTAATATCTTATTAGGAGTTTAATATGAAAATAAAAAGAAGATCTAAATATTTATTAGTAGGGGGTGCTATTATTGGTGCATTAGCAATAATAGCTGGTTCTACTGCAGCAGTTGCAGTTCACTCTAATAATAAATTAGTTGCAAAATCAGCAACAACTAATAACACTAAACCAAATGGTTCAAATTCAACTAAATCTGCTAGTACAACAAAGAATTCAAGTGCAAATAGTCCTTCTTCAAGTACTTCAGATAACAATAAAGCAACTAATTCTTCTTCACCTGCAAAAAATGATTCAAATAGTTCAAACAATCCAAGCAAAATAACAAAAACACCAGATGGTACAACAAATGATAGTCATAGTGTTACAAGTTTACTTGATACTTTATTAAGTAATATCATTAATGTTGCAAAATATGATGAAATGAGTTCTAATACTGTACAAGATGCATTCAATGTTCAATCAACATTAAAACAAGCTATTAAACAAGCAATTCAAAACGAAATTACAACTGCTGCTAATAAGTTTTTAGCAATTAATTCAACTTATTCTATACAAGATATTATTGATAATATCCAAATAACTTTACCAACAACACTTTCAGCACTAGATATTGAACAAGCACAAATATCAAATGTAACTTTATCTTATG
>JAGBPV010000071.1 GCA_017633195.1 bacterium | reverse complement strand
TGATCACTGAATTAATTTTGAATGGATTTTTATTTTTAACTTTTTGAAATTTAATGTTTATGCAATGATAAGTTGCATTAATACCAAAGAAATTTTTGTCAAAAAAATTCTAAAAATAAATTTGTAAATTCAGCATATTTCATGTTGTTAAAAAAGTATTTATATGAATGTTGATTAAGAGCTTTTTTATTTGCAATTTCAGGATCATAAATTCAAAATTGCTGTTTCTCTTTATTTCTCATGAAATTGTATATTTATTAATTTTTAATCTTTCTGAAATTTTAGTAATTGAAAGTCTTCATAACATTATATAAATACTGGATTAATTGTCTTGATTTTAGATTTAATTAATAATATTTCATAATTTTATAAAGTTACACTTTTTAAACACAAAAGTACAACAATTCCTTTCATAAAATTGTTGCACTTGAAATTGCATTCAAGCTTATTTATTTGTTTAATAGTAATTAATAAAAGTGTATAAAAAGAATTTAACTTTTTATTGTTTTGTTAACATCATATCTATATTTCTTATTTATAAATGAACTAAAAAAATGAAAGTATATTAATTGTTTTGTATAACTTGTTGTAATTGAAATTGAATTTAAGTTTTTTAATTTATTATTGCTTATTTTTAATATCTATATCTATTTTTGTTTCTTCTTGTTTTATTAATTTTTTAGCACTATTTATTAAGATAAACATCACAATAAATCCAAAGATAAGAAACGTATTACCCATACAAGTTGCTATATTTATAAATTGCAATTTTTTAATCTCAAATTGATCCATAGGTAATTTAATAATAAGTTGATTTAAATAAGCAAAAATACCAGCTATAATACATATAAAAACTATTATTAAACTTATTGAAATTCCAAATGCAATCATCATGTTGTTTTCTTTTGCAGTTAAAATTGGTGTAAATGATAAAGCAAATATAATAACACTAATAATTTCTAAAAATTGAAACAATATCTCAATATATGTTTATAAGATAATATTTTTTAATTGAATTTTTAGTCTATTTTTAGTTTTATCTTTTATTAATTCATTCATTTTCTATACAAAATTATTTTAACAAGAATTAAAACTATATTCAAATATCATTATGAATGTCAAGTGCATAAGATTTTTAAGTAAATTATTCAATAAATTTAAAATATTTATTGAATTCTTGTTTGCTATTTTACTAAAATTTATCCTTTTTTAACTATTTTAGTATGATACATAAGATTCATGATGATATATCTTACAATTTAATTATTTAATTAGTACCTTATTTTTTTAATTTAAGACTATTATTAATTCAAAGAGTTAGAGTATGAAATTATAAGTTTCATTGATCATTAAAATAATGTAAGAATTTAAGAAAAATTAAACTGAATTCATATATATCAAAGCATAGAAATTATTTGCACAATAAAAACATATAAATTTAGTTTTATTTAAAATTAATGTCCTGTTTAATTTAGTATTTACAAAATGTCACATTTAAGTTTCTATTCAAGTATCATCTAATCTGAATATCTATATCTTTATTTTTATTTTTTTTAATCAAACCAAAAATGAAAAATGTAGTAATAAAATAAAACTAAAAGAATAAAAGAAGAATAAAATATTATGAAAAAATTCAATATTAAAAGAAAAATAGCATTAATATCTAGTATTGGAATAATTGCTGCAACAACTACTATTGCGTGTGTAGTTAGTGCAATTACTACTAGTAATAATAATGAAAATATAGAAATAAAAAATGCAAATAAAAATGTTTCATTTAATATAAATGAAGTCTCTAAAAAATGAACTAATAACACACCATCAGAACATGTTATTACTAATGATTTTGATGAAATATTAAATTATAATAAAAATACTTGTGCAGCAAATATAAGTAGTAACAAAAATCATCTTTCTTATATTAATGATGTATTATTAGCACTAAATAATACTAATAAAAAATCTAATAAAGTTATAAGTGCTTTTTCAACTGAATTAAATAGATTAACAACAAGTCAATAAAATCAAGTCAAAAATCAAATGTTAAAAATGTATGATATCACTTCAAAAGAAAAAATTACATATAAAAATGTTGAAACAATTTTATCTGGTTTTACAACTTTTGATAATATAAAAAAGGTTAAAAATTTGCTATTAAAATATCAAACTGAACCAAATAACACTACTTTGAATAATAAAGATAAAATTTCATACATGTTAATGCATGCACAATTTAATTATTCAAATAATACTCAAACAACTATTGGTAAATTAATTAATAGTTTAAATGATGCTACTGATGTTTTTGCAGGAATTTCTGCTGCAGCAGCATTGTTTGCTGCTGGAGAATATACTGCTGCAATTTTTGATTTTGGTTTTTCTGCACCTTGAGCAATTGCTTCTACTGCAATTTCAGCCATATCAGGAACTTTTTCTGCAGCTTGTGGGATTGCAGCAATGACAATTCAATCTGATGCAAACCAACTTCCTGGTGGATGAAACACAGCAATAACAGCATTTGTTAGCGTATATCCATTAGGTTCTATTATAGCAACACTTACAAAGTTAAGTAGTACAGTTATTACAACTGTTACATTTTGTAGTTGAGCATTTGCAGTAGGAGCAGCTGCTGTTTCAATTGCAATATTTATACTTGATATTTTTAATACAATAAATGACTAATCAACATAAAAAAATTTGAATTCCCAAAAAACAAAGACCATTTTTTAATGAAGATACCAATTTTAATATAGCTGACTATGTTTTAAATAAAGATATTCAAAATATTCCTAAAAAATGATATTTAATTGATAAAGCAATACAAATTAGGCATATTGGTATATCTTTACTAATTATTTTTGGCAATTATATACAATTTTACACAAATTGTTTTTAATTAAAAATTAAAGATAAATTTAACATAGAAAATGTTTAATTTTCATGAAAAATATAAGAGAAATATCTCAAAAATTTAGAAAATATATTTGAATTCTTCTATATATTTCTTATTAGTTTAAATAAT
>JAGBPV010000070.1 GCA_017633195.1 bacterium | reverse complement strand
GATTTAATTTGATGCAATAAATCTTTTTTTAATACTGGAATAGATGTAACATCTTTTATGTGTGGTGCAGCATCAAATTTAAAACCAAAACCAACTCTACTATCAAATAATGCAACTAAAGCATTTAGTTCATCTTGACTTGTGACTTTTTTTAAAGCAATTGATATTACTTTAAATTGATCTTCATTAATCCCTTTTGCATTCTTAAAGTAATCAATTTTATTATTTATTAATTCTTGTAATTGTTCCATAATATTAATAAATTATAGTTTTTATTTTAAACATTAATTTATTTTTGTTTATTTCTTTTATATTAAAAAATATTTCATTACATATTTTAATATGCTATTATATATATGTCTGACCCTGGTGGGGTATAAACCCGATTAAAAGATCCTTTATAGGATCTTTTTTTCGTATAAGTTAGTAAAATAAATCTATAAGAAATATGAAAATAAAAGCTAAACCTTTTAAAACTTGAGAAGAACAGATTGATATTTTAAATGAATGAGGAAATAACTTTCTTAAAAATAATGAGGAAGAGAAGAATAATATTCTTCAATATCTAAAGAAATATAATTTCCAAGTTTGTGTTGATGCATTTTCTCCATTATTATGACAAAAATTTGAAGATGGTATTAATGAGATTAATCCTAATTTTTTAGATGGATTTGTTTTCAATGATTTATTAGAATTATTTAATTTTGACAATGAATTAAAAAAGATAATTAATAATAAATTAGAAGAATTAGAGAAAAGATTAAAAACTGCAATTATTTATCATACTTTAAAAAGTTTAAATGAAATGAACAAAGACATTATAAATTTACCTTTTATATTATTAGATGATGAATGATCAAAAAATATTGCCATTAAATTATTCAATAATAAATTTTCAAAAGAATCGTTTTTTAAAACAAATAATGATGGTAAAAAAGAATTTATATTTAAAGATTATTTTTATTTCTTAATGGATTATATAAATCCATATAAAAAATATTCTTATTCAATTAACAATGATTTTTCTAAATTCTTTTTTCCCAAAATTATAAAAAATTATGAAAATATCCAAGAAGAAAGAGATAAACTTTTAAATCAATTAAATTTTCTTGTTTCAGAATATGACATAATTAGTAGCTCAAATAATATAACTATAATTAAAGATAAATATATTCAAATTGAAAATGAGATCAATAATACTTCAATAAAATGTAGTTTTAGTAATTTGTTATCTGTTTAAAATCTGAAAAGAATAATAAAACATCAACTGATAAAAATCAAAATTTAGAAATAGATAAAGAAAAGTTAATAAGTAATGCTATTAATATTTTAGCCAAATCTTTTATTCCATTATATAAGTCATTTACACAAATTTCATTTGGTAATATTATTGATTTCTTTTGCAAACTAAATGAAAATATTCAAATTGAAATAATAAAAGAACATTTTAGTACTTTTTATACAAGTATAAAAAAATTGATAAAAAGAAAAAATAAACCTAATTTGATTTTAATCAGTACATTTATTTCTTTCTTGAATACATTTAAAAACCTAAGAAACAAAGTGGCACATCATGATGTTGTTTATAATTTTTGAGATATTTATGTACCAATAAATTCAAAATCCACTTGATTACTTCCAATTAGAAAAAAAGAGTTTTGAATTTGTAATAAGGATACTTGTGATTTATTTAATAATGTAATTTTAAATAAGAAAAATGATAATTTTTTATCAACTTATTTTAGTAAAACTAACAATAAATTTCCTAAATTTTATTTAGATAAAATTAATAGTTTGAATTTAAAAATATTTTGTGAATATAATAAATATGAAAATTTAATTTTTGTTAAAAAAAGAGAAAATAAAGATATTTGACATTTGCCTTTATTTTTTTTAGTTGATGTTGTAGATTGACTTTGTATTTTTATAGATGAAAAAAATAATTTTTCTAAAATAGTAAACAAATTATTTAAAAAGATAAGAATAAGCTATGAAGAAATAATAAATCGTTTGAAAGACTTCTTATTTCATAAAATTATTATTCAATTTGAAAAAGATAATGAGTAGTGATTAATTATATATTTTGAATCCTAATTTTAATTCTTCATTTGGTGCTAATAATTTTAGTAATTTTAAGCATCTTTTTAAAATTTCAGCACCACCTAAAGGAAATGTTTTTAATTCTATACCTTGTAAAACTTCATTATAACTTTCATATGTTTCTTTATTTTCTTGTTTGTTCTTGTTAATATAAATTCCACATTTTTCTAAAGATTCTTGTTTTTGCAAAAAAAAGATTAGGATCTTTGTCATAAATGATTTGGGAGACATTAAAATTTGTATATTTCCCTTAAAATTATCTTAAATGCCAACTAAAAAAGTGGGAGACTTTCAAATTAATTGGATATGTCTTAATGACAACTAATAAAATCTTAACAAAAAATTAAAAAATCTATAAAATTATTTTTATTTCATAATAAAAATAATTAAGAAAAAAATCTTAATTATTTCCTGAATTGCAAGTTCAAGTGCAACACTTGTATTTCGAAAAAATTATACAAGAAATAGGAGAATTTTTACTCCTATTTTTTTATTTATCAAAAATTTGATTGCTTGATTTTTAATTAAATATTTGATGTGGCATGTTGTTAATTTTTTCTTGCAAGTTGTAAATATCTTCATCAGTAATTTCATTAAAATTTGTTTTCTTTTTGTACATCCTTCTGACTAATCCATTTAGGTTTTCATTGAAACCACGTTAATATAATGCATATGGTTCACAAAAATACACTTTGCATTTAACTCAATAAGCTAGCAGTCCAATTTTTTGAAATTCAATTCCATTGTCAACAGTAATGGTGGTCATATGAAGATGATTTTCATCAATGATGCTCTTAATGATGGAATTGATCTTCATTGGATTCTTGCTTTTCACTCGCTTAATAAAAAGCTTTCTGCTTTTGCGTTCGTTAAATGTTAGCAAATTATCATACCCAGTTGATTGACGGCCAATGATTAAATCGACCTCATAATCCCCATATTCTTGCCTTAAATGCACGGATTTGTGACGAGTCCAGATTGGAAGAACTACTTTATCCTTGAATTTAGAAAAAATACCAATTGTTCGCTTTGGACCATTTTTCTTAAAGCGTCTTAATCGATCACAAGGTTTAATATAACCCATTTAAAGATGTTGATTAAATTGAACACTTGACGAAGAGAAGGCATCATAATATTTGGATATTCAACTCGGATCCTATGATATGTGGCATTTACACCATGACATCGTTTATCGTAATATCACAAAAATAACTTTGAAAATCTTTGTATTTTAAGTTGTGAAAAAAGTATTTATTGTGATGACGATAAAACCTTTCTTACTAGCAATTTTTGCATCGTAAAAATGATCAAAAGTATTTCTTTTTAATTCCCATGAAATTGTTAATTTATTGCGATTTATTTTTTACAATTTCACTGATTGATAAATTTTCATAATTGAAGAAATATTGAATTAAATTTCTTTCACTCAAGATTAAATGTGTATATTCCATGCTTAATTAACTTTAACACTTTTTTTTATTAAAAAAAAGTGCAATAACTCCTTTTGTAGTCATTGCACTTGAAATTGCATTTAAGGAATAGTTAATTATATATTTTAATATGATATTATATATATGTCCGACCCGGGGAGGGTATAAACCTGATAAAAGATCCTTTAAAGGATCTTTTTTTTCATACTATTTCGTAAAATATAAACATAAAAAATCAAAGCTAAACCTTTTAGAACATGAGAAGAACAAATTGATATTTTTTTGTGAAAAAAAGATCCTATAAAAAGGACCAAATTTTTCACGAGTTTATACCCCTCGGGGCGATACATATTTATTATACACTATAATTTATATTAATATTCTAATTAGAAAAATTAATAAGATAAATTTTGCAATATTATATTTTAATTGACGTTTCTATACATTATAAGAATTGCAAATAAGAATAATATTCGCAAAGGAAAAAGAGACTAAAGTATTTTAGAGTGTTTATACAATCATTTTTATATTAAAACACTAAGAAAAGGAATAATATGGATTCCAAATTATGAAAATAATACAAGATAAAAACAAGAATATTCAAAAACTTGAAAGTCTATAATTTTTGTTTAAATCATCATTTCATTGAATTAGTAACTGTTTTGTATTTTGCATATTCAATTCATAGATTTTTACAGTTATTCAATTCATATAGATAGAATAGTTGAATTCACTCATTTGGTTTTAATTGTTTGGATACAAATGCACTGTAATGCTTCTTTGTTTAAAGCTATTTTTGTAGAAACGGAATGTTCATGTCTAATCTATTTTGAATCCCAATTTTAATTCTTCATTAGGTGCTAATAATTTTAGTAATTTTAAGCATCTTTTTAAAATTTCAGCACCACTTAAAGGAGATGTTTTTAATTCTATACCTTGTAAAACTTCATTATAACTTTCTCATATTTCTTTATTTTCTTGTTTGTTTTTATTAATATAAATTCCACATTTTTCTAAAGATTCTTGTTTTTGCAAAAAAAGATTAGGATCTTTGTCATAAACTATTTTTGTTAACTGAATTAAAATACTAACAAATGATTTAATATTTTGATCATATTTATGATTAAATATTTCAAAAAATAATAGTCCTTTTTTATTAGTAAAAAAATCTATATCTTTTTCATTTTCTTCATTTGTTATATCAGATTTATCTTTTACAGTAAATATTTCATAATTATTTAAAACAACATTTGAAGTATCAATATTTTGTAAATCATAATTTTTTATTATTTCATCACTTAAAATTTCCATTCTATTTTTAAGTGCTAATTCATAATTTCTATTAAATTTTTCTAATAATAATTCTATATTATCTAAAGTTTTAAATTTATATTGTGAACTTTGAAAAGTTTCATTTTTAACTTCTATAATGTTGTTAGACATTATACTATTATTTCTTTTATCAATTAATGTTAGATTAGCAATAGTATTTAAATATTGTTCATGAATTTGTTCATAATTAGGTCCTAATTTTTGGATTCACTCATCATTTAAAGTTTGTGGCATTAAATGTTCAATTGTCATTTCATCATAATTTTCATTAATAGTGATTTTACTTTTATGAAGATATCTTTTATTTTCTATTGTAAACAAAAGATATTTACAAAAATCCTTGTCACCATGATACAAATCTAAAACTTCAAGATTACTTTTTGTATCTAATAAACTTGGTAATTTTTTATTTCCTGTTAATTCATTAATTATCTTATATATTGCTGCATAATAGCATTGTTTATTAGATGCAAATTTAATAAATAAGTTCTTATAAAGTGTACAAGCAAATTCAGTTAATGAATTACTTGATAAATTACAAATGTTTCTTCTAACTATTCATACTATCAATAAATTAATGATTTTTGCTAGTTCTTCTTCATTTAATTCTCCTTTTTTAAAATCTGAAAAAATATTTAATAAAAAAGGATAAAAAATTGTTGATTTTAAGATTCTTATTTCATGTAATAAATTATTAATGTTATTACTATAATTAATATTTCTTCTTAAAAATACTTGATAAATTAATGCAGATTCATATAAATCTTTCATTAAGTCTTCATTAGTTATTGAGAAATTAGTTTTAGATGATTTAGCAAATTGTATATATTGATTATAAATGTTCTTATTATCAATTTTTTTGTGTAATTTACTTATTAAATAATGTCTTATAAATTGTTCTAAGTATTTTTCAGTAATCAATTCTTCTTCAATACTTTTTCATAACTTATATGATTGTTTATTATTTATTAATAAGTAATTTTTAATACAATCACTATCTTTTAATTTAACCCCTAAAGCATTTATAGATTCAAATATTTTTTGTGCATTTTGTTCTGGTTTTAATACAGCTTCTCAAATTCATAACAATTTTAAATTATCAAAAATACTATTTAATGTTTTTTCTTTATTACTAATAGTTTTATATAAAGATTCATATAAATATATGAAATTATTTGTGATTCTTTTATTTTTTAAAAAATCATCTCTTTTAATATCTTGAATGCTTGATTTATTTAAAATGCTTAAAAAATTATCATTATCTTCATCATCTTCATATATTAATCTAGGTTCATGATTAACTCATAATATCTGTGAAATTTCATTATTAATATCTACAAAATTTTCTTCTTTATTTATCAAAGGATTAAAAATGATTAATTGTAATACTTTTAAAATTAACAAAATGGTTGTGATTCTTTGTTGACCATCTATTAAATAAAATTTATAATTTCTTTTATCATCATCTTCTTGTTGCTCAGTAATAAAACCAATAAATAATTCATCTTCATCATTTTCAAAATTATAAATAGTTTCTAATAATGATTTGCAATTATCAAATGTTCATTGATATTTTCTTTGATAAATAGGAATAATATACTGTCATTTCTCATCTTTAGACAAAATATCATTTATTAATGACATCTGCTTTGTTTTTTTCATCATAATGTATTTTTAAAATATTCTTTTTTTATAAATATGGTACTTTAAATATTATTTTAATTAAAAAACAATTAAAGATTATTCTTTATAACATATTACTTTTGTTTCAATTTTTTTAATAATATTTTGTGATAAATTATTCATATTAAAAAGATATACTACATTTAATCTAGGATTAAATATTCCAATTTTGAAAATATCATTAAAGATTGGTTGTTTTGAATGTTTAGCCATAATTCAATACATTACTAATTGTAAAGTTTGATTGCTATTTAAATCCTTCTTAGAAACTTTAAAATCTCATAAAGTATCTTTTGTTATAAAATCTATTTCTCCTTCATTAACAGTATCTGTATATCCAGAATCTCTACCACCTACTGCACCAAATCTAATACCTTCTAAAAATATTGGTCCATATTCTTCAAAGAATTTTAATGAACGATAAATTAAGATTTTGATATTTGATATTGTTTGTTCATTAGGAATTTTGCTTTCTTTTTTACAATATTTCATCATTCTTACAGGATTTGTATATCAACCATCATATTCAACTAATTTACAAGCATTAATAATTGATTGATCATCTAATCCATTAATATTTTCTAGTAATTTACTAGCATTTTTAATTGCTTTTTTGATGTTGTAATATTTTTCTGCTAGTTGTGCTCCAATAATACTTATTATAAAAGCATTAAATTTATCTTTATTCAAACAAAATCTTGTTAAATAATGAACAACTGATCCAATTGTACTTTGTGAAATATTTTCTATAGTTGCTAATTTATCATCTGTTTTTAAAAATATTTTTTGAAATAATTTTGGTGAAATATATCCACCTTTTGGTTGTTTAATTTCTTTAATTCTTTGTGTAACACTAGCCATAATAATTAATCCTTTATATTATTTTATAAAACAATTGAATCTTGTACAATGTTTATATGTTTAATATGTTCTTCTTTAACTTTCTTTTTTGTATGTCTTTTGATAATTAATACAACAATAATAAATTCAAAGAAAGCAATAATAAACAAAACCATTCCAGCAAGCATTAATGGAAATGTGAAAGCATCTAAATTTTGAAAAGGATTTTGTTTTCAATTGCTTAATAAAATTGTAAATGATGCTCCAAAAGACAAAACGAATGTAATTAAACAAAAACTTCCTAAAACAATAATGATAATTGGCATTTGTTCATCACTTAATCCAACTTTTGCTGCACTAAAAATATAATACATGGAATATGTAATACCAAACACTCCTAAATAAATCATTGATTTAGAATTGTATTTTAATTCTGGCATTAATAATTCAAATTGATTAGGTTCATTAATTTGTTTTTGTGTTCTTAAATTAATAAATGCTTCAACAACATGGGGATTGCAATTTGCATAATATTCATATTGTTTTAATCAATCAAAAAATACAACTGGATGATTTAGGATTCAAGTATTTAAACTTTGTGGATTAGTTCTAAATCAATTCATTCAAGCAATTAACTGTGGATTTGAAGTTGGATTATTAATTAGTTCATTTAAATAATTCTTAATAACAACACTTAATGAAACATGAGAATTATAAAAATCATTAGGTACTAAAGGAAATTGCGTTGGTGGAAGATTTTTACTTACAATTGTTGGCATAT
>JAGBPV010000069.1 GCA_017633195.1 bacterium | reverse complement strand
GGTAATAATGATTTAGTTTTAAGTCAATATCCTATGGAGTATTTAGAATCTTTAGGATTATTGAAAATGGATTTGTTAGGTTTAAGTAATTTAACATTATTACAAAATATTTTAGATTTAATTAAATTACAAGAAAATGAAATAATTGATTTAAATAATATTAATTTAAATGATAAAAAAGTTTATGAAGCATTAAGCAATGGTGATACATTTGGAATTTTTCAGTTTGAATCACCAGGAATGACAAAATTATTGATGCGAGTTTTACCAACGAATTTAGAAGATTTAAGTATGACTAGTGCCATGTATCGACCAGGTCCACAATCTCAAATTAATGATTGAATCAAATACAGAAAAGATCCACAAAGTATTCAATATATTATTAGTGAATTAGAACCAATTTTAAAAAGTACAAGTGGATTGTTAGTTTATCAAGAACAAGTCATGCAAATTGCTGTACAAATTGCAAGTTTTAGTTTAAGTGATGCTGATTTATTAAGAAGAGCAATTAGTAAAAAACATGCAGATGAATTAATGCAATTAAAACAAAAATTTATTGATCAAAGTCTAAAAAATAAGATTTCATTAGAAAATGCAAATAAGATTTATGATTATATTTTTGAATTTGCAAGTTATGGTTTTAATCATTCACATGCTTTAGCTTATGCTTTATTGTCATATCAGATTGCTTATTTGAAATATCATTATCCATTGCAGTTTTTACAAAGTTATTTAATGTTTAAATCTTTTAAGGATAATCAAGAACAAATTATTGATTTTGCAAGAAGAATGAAGATTATTTTATTAGCTCCAGATATTTTAAATTCTTCTTATTCTTTTAAACTAAATCATAAAAAAAATGAGATTTATTTTGGTTTTGAAATTATCAAAGGAATTGGCAATAGTAGTAAGGATAAACTAGATGCCTTAATAAAAATTGCTAATTTAAATTTACATAATATTAAATTATGTTTAATAAAAAGTATGCAAGTTGTATCTAAAAAAGTCCTTGAATCTTTAATATTAAGTGGGTGTTATGATTCATTAAATAAAGATCGAAATTATTTATTAAAAATTGTTAATGTTATTGATGATTTTAATAAAGTTTTAAAAAATTATGATAACGAAAATGAATTATTAGATTTAATTGATGCAAAATTACAAATTAGTGATTTTAAAGTTTTATCTGATACTTCATTATTAAAAGAAGAAATTAGTTTGTTAGGATTTAGTAAACAAATCTTATTACATGATACTAATACTAATGAAAATAAGCAAATTAAAAAAATATTACTAGAAGAAAATGTTACTACAGAATTAAAACATGTTTTGTTAATTAGTTTTGAAAGAAAAACAAACAAGAATGCTAAAAATTATGGAATTTGTAATTTTACATATAATAATCAATTTTTAAAAGCTATGATTTCACCTTGAAAATATGATAAATTTGCTAGTATTGATGACTTCTTTATCAATAATACTTATTATGATTTAGTGGTAATTAAAAAAGGTACATTTATTAATATTGAAAAAATGATTAAGGAAAATGAATAATGAAAAAGGCTTTATTAATTGATGCAAATAGTTTAATATACAGACTTTATTTTGCAACAGAAGCAATTAAAAATAAAAATCCTAAGATTGATATTAAACGTCAAACAATAAAATTATTGTATTCAATTTGCTTTAGTTTAGTTTTTAATAAAGAATATGATTTTAAAATTGCTGCATTTGATTCTAAAGAAAAATTAATTAGAAAACAAGCATTTGAAAACTACAAAGCAAATAGAAAACCTATGCCTGATGATTTAGTTTTTATTTTGCCTGAATTAAAACATATTTTTGAATTATTTGGGTTTGTTTTATTAGCAAAAGGTGGATATGAAGCTGATGATTTAATTGGTAGTTTTAGCAATGAAGCAAATAAGAATGATATTTATTGCACAATTTATACAAGTGATAAAGATTTATTACAATTAATTACTAACAAAACAGACGTTGATTTGTTTAAAAAAGGTATTAGTGATACCATGAAATATGATGAACAAACTTTTATAAATGATTATGGATTTAAACCGAATTTAATTCCTGATTATAAAGCTTTAGCAGGAGATAATAGTGATAATTATCATGGTGTAGATGGAATAGGACCAAAAACTGCTAAAGAATTATTACAAACTTATAGTGAAGGAATTGATGCAATTTATGCTCATCTTGATGAAATTAAATCAAGTATCAAATCAAAATTACTAGAAGGAAAAGAAGCTTGTTATTTATGCAAAGAAATAGCAGTTATTAATGTAAATTTATTTAATGATAGAAATCTAGAAGCATTTAAAGCATTACCAATTCAATATGAAACTTTAGAATCAACTGTTACTGCCTTAGGATTTAGTGCATTTTATAAATATTTTGATAATAAAAACTAATTAGATTTTTTCAAACTAATTGTTAGTGTATTAATTAAGAAATCTTAAAATATAAATCAAGATTACTAAGAAATTAAAGATATTTAAAAAGTCTAAATTTATTTATATCTTTTTAGAATTTTTTGTTCCAAAATTAATTAATAAAATAATAAACTGATACAAGATTTAAATTAAACAAAAATTAGATTGATTAGAATACATAATGCTTTGATAATATAAAATACTTAAAAAATAAATTTAATAGTTTGATATTATTAAATTATTAATTATAGGAGAAATATTATTAAGTTAGAAGATAATTTGCTTAATATGAACGATAAAGAAAAATATGAATATTATTTATCTGGTTCAATTAAGTTAAAAAAATACAGCATTGTAACTTTAGCAAATTTATTTATATTATTTTGCTGTTACATCATTGTTATAGCAACCTGAGTAGTTGGAACTGATAGTTATGAATCATATTTATATGATACATATGATTATTTAAGTGGTACAGATACAATAAGTGGAGCTGAAATTGCTGCAATTATATTTACAATAATATTGGTAATTTCTGCTATTATTGAAATAGTATTTTATGTACTAATAGCATTAAAGATTTATCAATTAAAAGATATCTATGAAAGTCATAGTATGGTCTTACTTTTTTTATTAATTTCAATTTTTACTGGATTTTTATTAGCTGCTATTGCTAGTGTTATTACTGTTATAAATTCAAGTAAAATGATTAAAAAGTTGAAGGCAATGAATATAAATGATTTCAATAATTCATCAGATCCTAATATTCCAAAATTTCCTGAAAATCCAACTTCATTTTTTTAGTT
>JAGBPV010000068.1 GCA_017633195.1 bacterium | reverse complement strand
GTTTAACTAATGCAATTATTAGTGCTATTAAATCTGAACTTGGAACTAATTCAATTGAAATTGACAATAATTCATATTCTATAAATAACATTGCAAAAGAACTAAAAGTTTCTTTACCAAGTACAATTTCATTAACAGATGATGAAAATGCACAAATTCCAGGAGTAACTTTGTCATATGATAATATTTCATTAACCTGAAATACTAATTCTTCTAATTCTTCTAGTTCATCAACATCAAATTCTTCATCATCTAACACTCAATTCATTGTTGAAGGATTTGCTAAAGCATCTGCTGCTCAAGCAGGATATAATCCTGGTGGAAAAGGAAGTAGTACAAATAGAAATCATCAAATTGCTAAAACTCTTGATTCTTCTTTAAGCCAAATAATTAATGTAGCAAATTATGATTCAATGAATTCCATAACTGCACAAGATGCATTAAATAATCAAACATCAGATAATTTAAAACAAGCAATAACTACTGCAATTCAAAATGAAATTGGAAGTGATCAACTTACTTTTGATGGTTTAACTTATACAGCATCTGAAATTGCTAATAATATAACAATTACATTACCTTTAAGCATTACATCAACAGATAATGAAAATGCACAAATTCCAGGAGTAACTTTGTCATATAATAATATTCAATTAACCTGAAATACAAGTTCTTCTAGTTCATCAACTACTAGTTCTTCTTCATCATCTAATACTGATTTCATTATTGAAGGTTTTAGTCCTTCAAGTAGTAATAAAACTCCAGGACCATCTAATAATAAACCAATAACAGATTATTATAATCAAATTGCAAAAGAACTTGATGCAGAACTAAGTAATATTATTAATATAAGTTCTGATGATTTTGAAACAGGAAAATCTTCATCTAATACTTCAATAAATAATAATTTAATAACTGCTGTTAAAGCAGCATTACAATTAGAACTTCAAGATTTAAATACAACATTTAGTTTTAATGGTGAAACATATACAATAAAACAAGTTGTAAGTAATATTGATGTTATTTTACCTTCTAGTTCAAGCGACATTGATACTGATATTCAACAAGGTACAATTCCAGGAGTTCAATTAAAACTAGGTTCAATATTATTAACAAATACAGCAAAAACAAATGAATTTACAATTCAGTTTATTAAAGGTAATACAGGTAAAAAGATAAAAAATAATATTACTCAAAGCCAAATATATTCAGAAATAGCAAATCAACTTAATGATATTTTAAGCAATATCATTAATGTAAACAACTATAATAATGTTTATGCTAATTCTGCTTTATCTTCAGAATCAGCAGAAAATCTATTAACTTCTGCTGTTCAAAGTGCTTTAACAACAGAAATTCAAAATTCAGGAACAACCTTTAGTTTTACAACTGATGATGATAATATTACTTATTCAGCAACACAAATTGTACAAGATATTATGATCCAATTTCCTGCAAGTACAAGCCTTACTGAAACTGATATTAATGATGGACAAATTCCTGGAGTAATATTAGAATTTGAAGGAATATTATTAAATAATACTGAAAAAACAAATACTTTTATTATTAAAGGATTTAAAACAAATACTACTCCTATTAAGAAAATATCTGTTACTAAAGAAGCAGCAAAATATATTTCAAATCAACTTGATAATTTATTAAGTAATGATATTACTGTTAGTGGATACGAACAAACTACAGCTAGTGATGCTTTAAGTACAACTACATCACAAAATGCTTTATTACAAGCCATTAAAACGGCTTTATTACAAGAAATTCAAGGTTCAGGTTTAACTTTTTCTTATGATGCTCAAAGTTATACCATAAGTTATACTCCACAACAAATTGTAGATAATATTAATGTTATCTTGCCAACTGGAAGTTTATCAAGTTCAAATAATAGTGAAGGACAAATTCCAGGAGTAACATTAACATATGAAGATATTACATTATTAAATACATCAGATTCATGAAACTTTACTATTGTTGGCTTCTTAGTTAGTCAAGCTGTAAAACAAAAAATACTTCAAGATCAAGAAATTGCACAATATATTGGTCAACTAATGGGTTCTTATGGTACACCTGAAGTTAATGTATCAAACATTAGTGCTCTTTCAAATACACTAGCAAATACATGATTAGAATCACCAGCTACTGAAGAAACTTTAACAACATATATAAAACCATTACTTATTCAATTTTTGATAAAAATAAACAATGATCATGATAATTTTGTAATTAATAATGAAAATTATACTGCAGCAGACTTAGTAAATAATATCACTTTTACTTATCCAGATTCTATTCCTGCAGCATATTTTGACACATTGGGCACAATGTGTGGGATAGGATTAAAATACAATGGATTTATTATTGATGATCCTAATGATGGTTTTTATTTTCCTACTAATGATGGTGGAGATCTTTCAGCTACTTTTCTTATTAATGGTTTTGAATTAACGACATCAGATCAAAACTGAAGCAATCAAAATACACAAATGGTTACTAAATTAAATAGTATTTTAAATAACATTATAGAAGTAAATGGTTATTCAAACACTACTGCAAGTAGTAGTATAAGTACAACTCCAAATCAAAATAATTTAATGTTTGCTATTCAAGAAGCAATTTACAATGAAATTAGTAAATCATTTACAACAATAGTAATAAATCATACTTCATATACACTTGATGACATTGTATATGGTGGTGGTCCAGATAATTATAATACTAATCTTCCAGATAATCCTGCTGCAGAAGATAATTACGTTGCTAATTTGACTATGTCTGGTATTATGATTACATTGCCAAAAGAAATTACATTAGATAATACTCAAGATGGATTAATACCTGATGTAAGTATTCAATATAATGGATTACCATTAACAAATATTCAAGGTGCTTCAACATTTACTATTACTGGTTTTGCAAAAATTACATCTGACAAAGTGAACAAAACTGTAGCAACTTGATTAGATACTATTCTTCCACAAATCATTAATGTTACAGGATTTAGTGATATTACAGCAAGTGATGCTTTAACTTCACCATATCCATCAAAATTAAAAACTGCTATTAAGAATTTAATAGAACAAGAAATTATAAATTCTAAATATAAATTATTATTTGATAATGTTTCATTCTCAGCAGATGAAATTATCCAAGGATTAAGTATCAACTTACCTGTTGGAGTTACATTGAATGATGAAGAAAAAGGAATGATGTCTAATGTCACAATACAATATGAAAATATTCCTTTATCAAATGATGACTCTACTAATACTTCTCCAACATCATTTATTGTTGAAGGATTTAAAGAAGTATCAAATATTTCTACAACTGAACAAATTATTTCAACATTAAATACAATTTTAAATCAAGTTATTAATGTTACTGGTTATAGTGATGTAACTGCAGCAGATGCATTAACTAATCCAACAAGTTTAGAATCAAGTATTAGAACAACTTTGAATACTGAAATAACAAATTCAAAAGAAACTTTCAACTTTAATGATCAATTTACTTCAATTCAAGATATTGTTAATGCTTTAGTTATTAATTTACCTTCTAGCATTACTTTAACTAATGATAAACAAGCACAAATTCCTGATGTAATAATTACATATAATGGTATTCAATTATCTAATGAACAAGATACAACATCATTTATAGTTGAAGGATTTGAACAAACTACAATAGATAGTATTGGTTCAACTGGTTCACCAACTTCTAGAAATCAACAAATCGCAAGCTTATTAGATAGTTTATTAAATCCAATTATTCAAATTGAAGCATATTCAAAAATAATAGCAAGTGATAGTATTAGTAATACTAATAATCAAAGTCTACTAACTTCAAGCATTGAAACTTCATTGGCAAATGAAATAAGTAATTGAGATACATCATTCATCTTTAACAATGTTGCTTATACAGTAAGTGAAATTATTGCAAATATTAAAGTAACTTTACCAAATAGCGTTCCTATTGCTAGTGATGTATTAGGACAAATGCCAGATGTAACATTATCATATGCAGGTATTAATTTAATTAATTCTAATAATACTTCTGATTTTACAGTAGAAGGATTTGAAGTTACAAGTAGAAGTAATATTGAAAATAGTGCAGACATTAGCAGTAAAATTGCAAATCAAGTTGAATTATGAATCGATAAAATAATGAGCTATTTCACAAACAGTAATGGATATACTTGAACTGGATATAGTTATGATATGTATTTTGATAAATATAATTCTATATTTATTCCAAATGTCTCAAATATGACAGCAAGTCAAGCTGAAAATGTAACATCTGATACTAACTTAGTAATAAGAACAATTAGATATTGAATTGTTAATAACTGAGCAGAAACAATCCCATTAAATGAAACATTTACATTCAATAATATTACTTATACTACTTTAGAAATTATTAATAACTTAGACATTTTTGTTCCACAATACACAGCTTTTAATTCAGATGGTAAAATAACAGGAGTAACTTTTCAATATAATTACACTGATCTAACATTTAGTGATTGAAGTATTGGAACTAGTGGATATACATCATTAAACGTATGAGGATTTGAAGGATATAAAAACTATTGTAAAATGTGATATGGTTTAGTTGGTAATGCAAATCCTTATAGACCATTATGAGGAACATATAATATGAATATTCCTGATTCTATATTAATTTCAAAAAACTAAAATAATAGTTGTTATAATAAGATGTAAAAATTAAACAATAATCCTTTTAAAAGAATTATTGTTTTTTTATACAAAAAATGAAAAAATCATTGAATAGACGTGAACATTCAATTTGGATAAAAACAACTCTAAACAACAAAGGATTATAGTGCACTTATGTCCAAACAATTAAAATCAAATAAGTGAACTCAACTATTCAATCTATATGAATCAAATAACTATAAAAAATCTATGAATTGAATAAGCAAAATACAAAACAGTTACTAATTCAACAAAATAATGATTTAAACAAAAATACAAGAAGTTTCTTTAAATGCAATTTCAAGTGCAACAGGATTTTTTAAGCAAATTATACAAGGTATTTTGCACAGCATATTATTGATTTGTTCTTGTAATTATAGATTTCTTGATCACTGAGTTAATTTAACTATTCAATCTATATGAATCAAATAACTATAAAAAATCTATGAATTGAATATACAAAATGAAAAAAGTTTTATGCATAATAAAGATATGAATTCATTAATTTCAGATAGACAAGTTGGTAGAATTAT
>JAGBPV010000001.1 GCA_017633195.1 bacterium | reverse complement strand
TTGAAAGAATTGTTTATTAAATAGAAGTTAGATATTAAATTTGATTCATACTTGTTAAGTATCAAAGCATTTGAAGTGTTAAAATCATAAGTTTGAATAGTAACAATATTACTATATAAATTATAGTTAATATTCATGATTTGTATATTAATACTTATATTGTTTTTAAAGTTGCTCAAAATAATCTGATTGTTTTTAAAACTTACATCAAATAAACTACATGGATTTGAAATTTGTTCTCAAACATTTTCATTTGCTGCTACTTGATAATATATGTCACTTTCATTATAAGTAACATTAGCCACATTATTTTGAATATTTATTGTTAATTGACTAGTATTAGCTAAATTAACATTAATTTGATTAGTATAAATATTTAATGAAGGATTTGTTAAACTAACTCCTCCGATTTTAGAACAATTAATTGTTACATCATTTGAAACTTCTATAACTTGATTATTAGAATTAATTTCTTCTAAATAATATGTAATTGTTCCTGTATTTGCTATTGCATTATATAAAACTCCATTTATAGCATTTTGATTATTTAAAGTAATTTGTGTAGTTGATTGGATTTGATTAAAGATTTCTATTAGTTGATATTTGTTATTTGTACTTGATAAATAATTTTCAAAAAATAAAGAATAAAGTTGATTTGTATAACAATTTAAATTAATTGATTGTATATTATTGCTTAATGCATATAAGAATAATGCATTATCATTAATTGTAATTTTTGTACTACATGTTTTAGTTATATTTTGTTTATTTGTAACTGTTGCTATCAAATTAATACATAAGTATTTATTTTTCTCAAATTCTGCATTATTTTTTATTGCATTAATTAAACTTTGTGAAAAACTAAATGGTTGATTTTCTTTATAAGTAGCAATAAGCAAATCATTAAGATTTTCATTTGCAATAGTAATGTAATATTTGATTATTGATCCATCTTGTCAGTTTGAAATATTTGGAGTAATTTTAAAATTACTTAAATTATTTCCATCAACTGTGCTTATAAAATAACTAGATTGATTAAAATTAATGCTTAGTTCATTAGTATTAGAAGAAGTATTAATTTTTGCTAAATTAGTAATTGTATATGTATTATTAATCTTTATTCCATTATAACTTAATGTTATATTTGATACTGTACCAGCATTATTATTTAATGAAGCATTATTATCTGGCAAATTAATATCAAGATTTTGAATTACATTGATGATTTGTGAAACTGTATATTGCATTTTATTTGCAATATAAGTTTTTTCATTAAAGATAACTTCATACATAATTGCAGTTTTAATAGCTTGAATAAAATTATTCTTATATGTAGATTGTAGTGATTGGGTTGGAGATAAAGAATAATTCATTAATGCAATATTAGACTGAATTAGATTATTTAAAAGGTTGCAAATTGAATTATTATTATCTTGTAAAAGTTTAATAGAAGATGTACATAAATTACTAATTTCATAATTATTGCTATTTAAATTAGAAACACTATAAGTATTAGCATAAGTAATTTGTACATTTTGTAAAATTCCTTGTTCGTTATCATTTAGTGTTGTGTATTTTGGTAATATAATTGTTAAATTTTTTATGATATATGATGAAGGATATGAAACATTATTTACTACTAAATTTTGTTCATATAAATTATTTATTGCTTGTTGTATATATAATTTAATAGCATTAATTAATTGACTTTGATTAGTTATATTTAATAATGATTCTTCAGATGTTAAATCAAATTCTATAGATAAATTAATCACATTGTTATTTAATAAGTTACTTAGAGCAGTTGCAATACTTTCATCATTTAAAGTTGCTTCTTTAAATCCTGTTACTTCATAATTTGCATTATTAATATTTTCTCCATAATTAAAATTTTGAAGTGCATTATTTGTATTATTACTAGTGATATTTATATTACACATTGATTGTGTAACATTATTAAAATTAACATAAGTAAAATTATCATTGATTGATGTTGAAAGTGTATTACCACTTAATACTCAACCAATATTGTAATTATCAGATGAACTTAATGAATAAGTTTGAAATGTTGGATTTTTAGCATTAGGATTAACTAAATTTCAAACATTAGCACTTATAATACTAGTTTCATTATTTGATATTGATCCACTAAAATTAGATAATTCAAAAGGTAAAATCACAGTTAAAGTATTATTTGGTGCTATTGTTGCTTGAACTTGTTCAATACCATTACCATTAAGTTCAAATAGTTGTAAAGGTTGTTTAATATTTAATACAACTTCTAAAAAATTACCATAAGTATTATTAAAATTACATGAAGTAATATTGAAATATTCATGGAAGTTTGCAATGTTTATATTGTTGTTTATTTGATAATTATTTAATCCTAAAATATTAATTCAAGATAATAATAAACTAGGATTTAAATTAAAATATTGCATTAAAATATTTTCAAAACTTCCAGAATTAATGATTTCATTTAATTTTTGTACAGTTTCTTGTTTGATCTTTGAAGTATTACCATAACTAATTTCAACATTTTCTAAAACTCCAGTTAAATTATTTTCATATGAAACATTTGAAGGCAAAGTGATGTTTAAATTTTGCATGATTTGTGAAACTGTATATAATTGTTGATTAATTGTTATACCATTTGGAATTTGTGATTCTAATTTAGTTTCAATAATATTTTTGATTTCTTGAATTGTTTGAAGTTCATTTGATGAATCTAAACCTTGTGCAGCAGTACAAGTATAATTGCTTGGTAAAACAAGTGAACTTGGAATAACATCTTGTAGATATTCAACAATTGAACTATAGTTTGATAAAGTTATTGTAAGAATATTAGATTTAATTTCTTGATAATTACTATTAGTTGCAACTAATTGAAAAGTAGTTGAACTTGTTATATTATATGAAGGTAAAGTTTTAGGTAAAGTATTATAAGTTTTAGTTAATGTTTCACCATTTACAATTCATTGATATATAGCATTAGGATAAACATTATTGTTTGTGTAATTAATTTCTAAAACATCTGCATTAGTATTATTCATTAAACTAGTAGAGTTAGTTGAAATATTTAAACCATAGTAATTAATACTAAAACTAGCAATATCAACTTTTGATACAGTTTGTCCATTTAATGTATAAGAGATATTTATGGTTATATTATTATTGCCAATTTGATAAGTATGATTAAATGTTGTACTTGAATTAGATTGAACTTTTATTCCATTTACTAATCATTCAATATTTAAATTAGTTAAATAATTACTATTAATATTACTAAAGTTAAATGTTAATGTTTGATTACTTTTGTTTGAATTATAAATATTTAATGAATTATTAGCAGTACTATTACTTGTAATTGTTCCTTGTATTTCATTTTTGATTGTTGGAACAATTACAATACTGCTAGAAGTTAATGTTAAATTATCTATAGTTTCAATCAATTTATAAGTTAAATTAGATCCACTATTAATATTATTAATTATTAATGTATCATTATTATTTGTACTTGAAATTGAAGTTCATTTGCCATCAATATATTCTTCTCATTGATAAGATGGTGTTGAATTATTAATATTTACATTAGTTATATTTGGAGATAATGTTAAAGTTGAACCAACATTAACATCATAAATATTATTAGAACTATTTAATATGTTTTTATTGTTTGATACATTAATACCAATATTACTATAAGTAATTGTTAATGAACCAACTTTTGATGTGTTATATGTAATATTTGTTTCATTTGCACTTGGAGTAGTAATAGTTGCACTTAAAGTATATGTACCATAACTAAAATGAGATAAATTCTTAAAGTTAATACTAAATGGTTCATTTAAAGAACTTATAGGATCTTGAAGTGTAATTGTATTATGAGTTTGATTATTTACTAAAGTATAAGTAACTGTACCTTTGATATCACTAATTGCATTATTATTACTATAAATACAAAATTGATAAACTTGATTATTATTGATCAAATTGTTATCAAGATTTAATGAAGTTTCATTAGGATTAGAACTATAAACAATTTTTGGATTAATCAAATTTTTTACATTTTGTACAATTATATTTACATCATTTGAAGTTCAAGAATATTCTTCTTCATTTAAAGTATATGATGCAACTAAATAATAAGTTGCATTATTAGTTAAATTATTTAATATTAAATTTGATGATGTATCTTTAGCTAATTTAGTTTTAGTATTATTATTAACTTCATATCATTGATATTTAATATTTGATGAAACAATTGCAGCATTATTGAATGAATTTATTGAATTAGTACTTGGACTTAATGTAATTGATCCATCATATTGTACTGAAACTGAATTTAAATTATTATTAATTTCTAATTTTGCATAATTAATAGTTAAAGTTGTTGATAAAGTATTATCTTTTATTCCATATGCACTATCAAGATTATTAACTGTGACATTAATAGTATTTTTACCCATAACTAAAGTTGGAGTAAAAGTATTTGATGTAATTTGATTTTCACTACCATTTAATGTTCATGAGATAGTATTTGTTGATGATAAATCAAATTGTGTATTTTTATAAAATAATGCAACTTTTAAATTATAAGTATTTAAATTGTTTAAATCATTGATTACTGCTGAGTTTATTAAATTATTGTTATCATAAATCTTTAAACTAAAAAGATTTTGCTTATATGTTGGAATAATATGAATAGTTGAAGATTGAGTTTGTGCTATGTTATTTATATAAGTAATTACATAATATGAATTTGTATTTGAATTTATAGAAAATGTATAAGTATTTGATGAATTGTTTGCAATTAATTGATCATTACAATATCAAGCATATGTAACATTACTTGTATTTAATAAATTAGTATCATTTGCTTTTAATACAATTAAACTTCCATATTCTTCATAATAAGTTGAATTGTTACTTACAGTTTGATTATTAACATCAATAGACACATTGAGATATGAAACTTGATACGATTCACTAACAATTTGAATTGTTGAATTATTTAAACTAGAAGTATTCGCAACAATTACTCTATAACTAGTATTAGATTGTAAATTTGATACATTATATGTTGAAGATGAATTTATGTTAGAAATTGTAGTTCATTTTTGATTAGATGACAATGTTTGTCAAAAATAATATGGATGAGTAATAATTGAACCAAAATTAGTATTGTTTAAACTTAAAGTTCCATCATATCCAGTATTACTACTAATAGTTAATTGTGAATAATTAATAGTATAACTTGCAGTAATAATTGAACTTATTCCAGGTAATTGGATCAATGCTTTTAATATGTATTTATTATTGTTTGAACTTAATTTACTAATTGGTAAATCAAAAGTAAAATCATTGATGTTTGAAGTATTTACAGGTTCATTATTTAACATTCAACTGATTTTTATATTTTTTAAACTACCTGTATATGTTTTATTATTTTGATTTAAAGTTAATGTAAATTGATAAGAACTTGGACTACAACCAGTTACATTACTATAAATATCAACAGAATTATTTAAACCATATTTGTTAGTTAATTTAGCAGTAATATTATTATTTATTACAGAAATATTAATTGGATTAGAAATTATTGTAACTTCACTTGGATCATCATTATTTGTTACAACTAAATTAAATACTGTATTTTGTACAATAACATAATTTGGTAAATTTGTTGGTATAGAATTGTAAATAGTTTGTTGGATTATCCCATTAATTTCTCATTGATATGATGCATTTTGATATAAATGAGTTTTTAAAGTATTAATACTAACATTATCACTTTGAGCATTTTGACCATATGAAATAGTTTGTGAAGTAGATTCAAGATTTAATGAATAATAATTAACATAAAAATCTGAAGTAGTAGAAATCGTTTTTGTTACTTCATTCATTAAATAACTAATACTTGCACTTACAGTATTATTTCTTAATGAATAAGTATATTCAAAACTAGTTTTATTACTATTTGGTTGTTCTTGTCCATTCACAAATCAAGTAATCTTTGCATCTTTTAAACTACTTAAATCTAAATTATTTAAGTTTAGTGTTAAAGTTAAAGTAGCATTATTTGAATTATAAATATTTAATGTATTACCTACAACATTTTCATTGCTACTTGTAATAGTGATACTTGCTTGATTTGATAGTAATGGATTAATAGTAATTGGATTTGAATATAAAACTAAATCATTAATTGTTTCAACTAATCTATAAGTTATTGGATTTGAACTACTTAAATCACTAATTGTTAAATTTGAATTTGTAGCATTACTTGTAAGATTTTTTCAACTACCATTACTTGTTAATTCTTCTCATTGATAAGTTGGATCACCAGAAACATAAACATTACTTAAATTACTTGTTAATATTATATTAGAACCAAGATTCACATTATAAGTATTTGAGTTGCTTAATTGTTTAATATTATTATTTGAATTAGTATTTAAAGAAATAGTAATTGCATTATATGTGATTTCAAATGAAATGGTTGGTAATGTTTGTGTTTTTTCACTAAGAATATTAATACTTGCAGTTAATGTATATTTACCAGGGTTAAAATCACTTAATGCATTAAAATTAATACTTAATGAAGAAGCTAATGAAGTTAATTTTTTAAAATAATAAATTTTGTTGGTTGAATTGTTTTTTAAAGTATAAGTAACTGTTGCATTTATATTATTAATTAAAGCATTATTACTACTACTAATACTAAATTGATAATCTTGATTATTAATACTGTTTTTATTTAAGTTTAATGAATTTGTATTGTTATTGTTACATACAATCTTTGCATTAATTGAACTTCATAATGGATTTACATTAACAATAATTACATTTGATTTTCAAGTATAAATTTGTTTATTTAAACTATATGTTGCTATTAAATAATATGAAGTGTTATTTTTTAAATTATTAAATGTTGCAACAGGTGATGTGTATGAAGATAATTTGTAAACACTATTATCATTAATTTCATACCACTGATATTTAAAATCTGATTGATTAATACCAATATTTTTAAAAGAATTAATTGAATTTTGATTTTGACTTAAAGTAACTTTTCCATCAAATGCTACTGAATTTTCATTTAAGTTTGAATTAATTTCTAATGCTGCATAATTAATTGTCAATACATTTGTACTTAAAGTGTTATTTTTAATTCCATAAAAACTAGGTAAATTAGTAAAAGTAGCACTAATAGTATTTTTACCTATAGATAAATTTGTAACAATTGAAGTTGAAGTTTTTGAAGAATGTTTATTATTTATTGTTCAAGACACATTTGCTGTAGATAAATTAATAGGTTCATTATTATAAAGCAATTGTAGTCTTAATGAACATGTCTTGTTGCTACTTAAAATAACATTATTACTTATTAGATTGTTATTTTCATAAATCAATGTGCTAAATAAACTACTATTAAATTTTGGAGTAACAGTAATTGTGCTGGACTTTTTAGTTATTCCATTAACAATCATTTCTAAATAATAGTTGTTTTTTGTTGTATTTCATGTTACAACAAGTTTATTTCCAGTTACATTTTTTAATAATTGTCCATTACAATATCATTTGTAAGTAACATTATTATTTGAATTATTTAAAATAGGTGCAGTTAAT
>JAGBPV010000067.1 GCA_017633195.1 bacterium | reverse complement strand
TCGGGACCGCCATGGTTTCGTAGCTCAGTCGGTAGAGCAACGGACTGAAAATCCGTGTGTCGGCAGTTCAATTCTGCCCGAAACCACCACAGTTATCCAAGAAGGTTGAAGTACCTTCTCTTTTTTTTACAAAAGTGCTACTAGCTCAATTGGAAAGAGCTTTTGACTTCGGATCAAAGGGTTACGGGTTCAAATCCTGTGTAGCACACCAATTTATATAAAGACTAATACACTTAAATGTATTGGTCTCTTTTTTTTACTAATTAGACATAGACATGAGATTTGGAGAAAAAATCAAATTTCATGTTTTTTATTATTATAAATAATTTCTATATTGTGTAAGTGTCATTCAATTCAACTTTTCTTGAATTTTTACATTATTGTAATAATTAATGAAATAATCAATTTCTTTTTAGAATTCATTGAATGTCATTTGCTTAATGTTTAATTTATATATAAGTTCAGTTTTTAAAATACTAAATCAGAATGCAAATTCTTTATTATTAAGAGAATTTCCAACTCTTGACATTGATTGTTTTCAATTAAATTCCTTTAACATTTTAATAAATTCAGAATATGAATAACACCTTCCATAATCAGAATGCACCATTGGATATATTCTTTTATCCTTATTTGGATTTGACAGATGAAGAATTGTTATACGTTAATAAGGATGATTTAACAGAATATGACAAAGATCGAAGAAATAAATTCTTAAGTTCAAAAGATGAAATGATTAATCTTATAATGAAATGAAATTATGAAATAGAAAGTTATAGAGAAAAAAGCAAAAAATTAAAAAAAATCCAATTGTTAAAAAATTTCATAAAAAACAAATGAGATTTCACATTCAACGATGACAAAAGATGATTTAAATAAACTGTCTTATGATGAAATCAAAGAAATTTTTAACAAATTATATATTTTTTACCGAACACCATTTCAATATTTTTTATATATATTTAGACAAAAATCATAAATAATAATATTTAAATAATTTAATTAAAATAGTAACTTAGAATAATATTTTAATAATAAATAAATACTCATATATAATAAATAAGTTAAATTCATTTATGGCGGTTATGGTGAAGCTGGTTAACACATCTGACTGTGAATCAGACATGCATGGGTTCGAGTCCCATTAATCGCCCCATTAAAATACTAACTAAGAACTAATAAGTTTAAGGTTAGTATTTTTCATGCAATAAATAAAACGAATAAATTTTATTTAAATTAAATAAATATATAAGATTCATAGTTTATTGAAATCTTTTTGTAATGTTATATATTTTTAATTAAAATTTAAATATTTATATTAAGGATAAGGAAAAAACATGGAAGTAAATTTACTAAATAGTAATTTTGCAGTTGATCCTATTGCAAATTTCTATGAAAAATACAAAACAACATCTAATCAAATTATTACTGAAACAACAAATAATTGATTAAAAAATACTAAAGATGTTTTAGATACAATTCTATTACAACATCAAAATCAAATCAAACAACTAGAAAATGAAATTAACACAAGATTTGAAAATGACAAAATTAAGAGTAAAAAAATCCAAAATGTCTTTATCTTAATTTTTTGTTTTTTGATTATTGGGTTATTTTTTCTAGGTTTTTTTATTAAAAACAAAAATACCATTAAAACTTTTGAAGAATTCAAAAGTGAAAAAGACAAAGAAATTAAAAACCAAAAAGATGATTTATTTAATATTGTTTATGCAAATTTAAGATCATTAAGAACAAGTGATTTACTAAGCCAAATTTTATTAAAATATGGTTTAGAAACATCTTATGAAGTTGATTTAGATAATTTATTTAATAAATTTAAACCTGAAAGATTATTAGCAGTAGATAATGCTAATATGGTTTATTTTAGAAACACTCCAATTTATGATCTTAATATTAAAGAACTAAATACACGTAATGTTATTACTAGTGGTTCAATTACTGTTACAGAAAAAAGAGGAGATGATATAATACAAAAAACAATTACAGCAACTCATTGTGAACCAACACCTTTTATTGATGGTTTTAATGAAATTTGTTTATTATCTAATTATTTACAACCACAATTTTCATTTTTAAGCAAAGCAAGACTAGAAGAATTAAAAACTAATCAAAGAAATAATTTAATTAGTTTAGAACCAAATAATAATCAACAAAAAACTGGTTTATTTGGCAAATTAAAACAAAAAATCAGCAACAAGTTTAATGACATAACTCATAAAGATGAAAAGTATAATGGAATTAAATTAGAAAATGATAATTTCAATAAAGAAATTCATTTTAAATATCAAGGTTCAGATACTGATGTTATGCAATTTTTTAGTATTAAAGTACAAGAAGATTTTTTAAAATGAAATGATAATTATTGTAATTTAAATGATCAAAGTTATGGTTTTAATAATTATGAGTTTTTTAATGAAAAAGGATTTTCTTTACCTTTTAATAGTTATTATGAATCTATCTTATCTACTTGTGATTACAATACTGCAGATAAAGTTGCAACAATGCAAATGGATGCATTAACAAATTCTTTAATAAAAATAATGTCATCATATTTAGATGACTGATTTAAAGCAGTACAATTACCATTATTAGTAACTGGAATAAATCGTGAATGATACCAAAATGATGGAGTATATAAACTTGCATTTGGTGAAAATAAAAAAGAAATTAATACCTATACTTCATCAAATTATTTAATCAATAAATGAAAAAATATGTTAAGTTTTCATTCTGATAGACCACAAAGAGATACTTGAATAAAAATTTCTAAAAAAGAAGAAATTAATGATAATCTAACTTATTATGAACTTGATTTAAATTCTTTTTCAAGTCAATGACTTACTGATTATGTATGAAAAGAAGGATATAAAGTTCCTGTTAAATATGAATCATTTTATAAAATTAATGAAGCTAAAAAAGCATACAGATTTTTAATTAATAATTGACAAAAAGATTCAAATATCCAATTTATTATTAACAATAGTATAAATAATAAAACAATTAATGCATATTCAATTGACATAAGAAATATTCTTCAAGATACATTAATTGAAATTTCTGATCCATTATTAGTAAGTAAAGTACAACAACACCAACTTTTATTAAGTAAACTTGTTAATTTCATAAAGAAAAATAAAGATTTTAATAAATATTGTACCTTAGTATTATCAAATAAATATGATGGTTTAATCTTAATAAATGATGTAGATTGATTTGATAAAACAGATTTAAACAATGAAATTATCAATCTTGTTAATGAATTAAATGCTTAATTATTAAAATATAAATCCATTTCAAACTAAAAGTTAATAGCTTTTAGTTTTTTATTTAGTAATAATCTTCATATTATATAAAAAAACAAAATCTTTAAATGGATTTTGTTTTTTATTCTTGAATTAGTTTTAAAAAATTAATAATTATTAGTTAATTTATTGTCATTATTTTGATCATTAGATGGATTTGAAGAGTTTGAATCATAATCACTTAATGATGACATATCAACATCTTGTTTTTGTTCACTAGTTGCTTGGAATAGTGCGAAGTTTTTTAACCCCATCGATTTTGCTATGCAATTTGTAGGAAAGGTATAAATTACACTATTAAAAGTTTCAACTTTCATATTATAAACTCTTCTAGAAGCAGCAATTTCACTTTCTAAAAGTTCTGAAGTACCCATTAAATCTTGTGCTAATTGATTAGCTTTTAAATCTGGATAATTTTCAAATGTCATTTTAATTTCATTTTCAACATTATCCATAACTTGTTTTGCTTCACTAAAATTTTTAATATCCATAGAACGTAATTTAGCAATATTAGTTTGAGTATTACCTTCATATTTATAATAAGCTTTTTGTTGTTCTAAAAGTTTAATTAAAGTGTCTCTTCTTTTAGTTAAAGCAATATCAATATTTGAAGCAGCTGTGTTTACTTCAATTTGTTGTTCATTCAATCAATTTCTTCTTTTATAATGTCAAATTCCAAATAAACCTAATGTAAAAATAAAACAACAAACATATGCAAATTTTTGTCCACCAGTTACAGTAATAGGAGCAATTTGATTATCAACTTTTGGTTGAAATCCTTCTTCATTACCTTCTCTAGTATCAAATAACATTCCCATTTTTTTATTCCTTAATTGTTTTAAATATCTCATAATTATATTACTTATTTACTTAAAATAAATTAAGAATAAAAAATAATTTCATATTTTTATAAAATTTTTCAAATTTTTAACTTATTTATAATCTTTCTTATTTAAGAAGTTATATTTATTATTACTATAACTAAAATTTATTGATCTATAATAGTTCCATGATTTATATAAAATCTTTTTTAAAATGAGCAGGAGGTAAAAATAAATTACTTCCTTATTTTTTCAAAAACTTCCCCATACAATTATTACAAAATGAAATGGTTTATATTGAACCTTTTATAGGGGGGGGTCAGTTGTTTTTAATCTACTTTATAATTTCAAAATATCTGATGTTTATATTATTGATAAAAACAAAGAACTAATTAATTGTTATAAAGTAATTAAAAGCCATATTCATGATTTGATTAAAGAATTATCAATTTTAGTAAATAATTATCATGTATTAGATTCTTTAATTCAAAAACAAGAATTATTTAATAAATATAAAGATAAATTTAATAACTTATTATTAGATAATAAAGAATCAAAAATTAAGAAAGCAGCATTATTCATCTTTTTAAATCATACATGTTTTAATGGATTATACAGAGTTAATTCAGATAACAAATTCAATGTTCCTTTTGGAAAATATTTAAATCCAAAGATTTATGATAAGCAACATTTGTTATTATTAAGCAAATTATTAAAAAATGTTCATATTCATTGTGCTTCATATTCAAAAATAAAACAAATTTTAAAAAAGAATAATTTAAACAAGTTTATTTATTTTGATCCACCATATCTAGGTTCTTCTAACAAAAATTTTACTAGTTATACAAAAAATAATTTTGATTTAAAACAACAAATTAAATTAGCTAAATTATTACATAAAATTAAAAATGATTCGATATTTGCTTTAACAAATTCAGTTGCATGTTTAGATAATGAAGAGTTAAATAACTTATATTCTTCTTTTAATATTGATTATATTGATACAATTCACACAATTAGTTGTAATAGTATTTCTAGAATAAATCATAAGGAATTATTTGTTACTAATTATTTATTAAATAAGGATAAAAATCATGAATAAATTATTATTTGAAGAATGATTTTTAACTTTAAAAAATCATGAAAATGATTTTTATAGTTTTGATTATTTCATTAATTGAAACAATGTATATAAACAATTAGATAACAAAGAGCTAGTAATTTGTTTAAATATGTTAGATTCACTAAAAGAAGCTCATAGTTCAAATATAAATGAGATGTTTATTAAAATTTTGCATATGTGTAAAGAAGTAAAAAAATATTTACCATTATTGCTTGCAGTAAATATCATGAATAATAATAAATGAAATCTAATTGATAAAAATACTGGAATTATTTATCACTATGATTTTAATAATTTAGATGAACTAGATGAAAATAGTTTATGTATTTTAATGCAAAAAGTAGGATTATTTGATTTATATTTGAATCATTTATCTGATTCTACTCTAGATTATGTAACAGGAGCATTAGCGGGATTGTCTTCTAATGGTAGAAAAAATCGAAGTGGAAAAGACATGGAAGAATATATTAAGAAATATTTAGAAACTAATTTAAAGATAAATCAAGATTTTTATTATCAAATTAAAGGTAGTTCATTTAAAGAACTATTTAATATACAAATCAAGCAATTTGACAATCGAACTTTTGATTTTGTGCTTTATAATAAAAATTCAAATCAAGTTTTTATTATAGAAGTAAATTATTATCACACTTCTGGATCCAAATTAAGTAAGTTTGTGCTGATTATATTACTTTAAACGATGAGATTAATCAGTTAAATAATAATTGTTATTTTATATGAATAACAGATGGACCTGGTTGAGAACAAGATCAACATAGATTAAAAGAAGCATATCAAAAAATCAATTATTTATTAAATATTCAAGATATTGATAATGGAAAATTAATGCAAATTTATAATAAATCTGTTAAATTAAACAACAATAAAATTTAAGTAATAAATAAAATAAAATTTAAAGATTCTAATAATTAAATTCATATAAATTTGTTAAATATTTAATATGTACATTTGTAATAGTAAAACAAGAGATATAACATTATCTCTTATTTTATTATTTAGATAGTTATTTTTCTTTAATTATTTATTAATAATAATTCCACTATTAGCAGTAAGAATTACAGGAATAGTTTGTTTAATATCATTAGCAATTAGATCTTTAAATGCAATAATTTGTGGTTTTTCAACTTCTAAATATTGCATTGGAATAAAGAATTTTGGTTTGATATCTTCAATTACATTCTTAGCATCAGTAATATTCTTTGATCCTCATTCACTAACTGAAATTAATGCATAATCAATATTACAATCTTTTAATAGTTTTAAATCACTATAATATGCAGTAAGACCATCATGATAAATCTTAATTCCATCTAATGTAATGATTGCACCCATTGCTAAAGCACCAGGTAAATTAGAATTTGCAATACTTTGTATAAAATGAATATAAACTTTGTTTTGAAAATTAATTCTTTGTCCCACACATGCTCTAATTAGTTTGTCATCAGCAATTCCAAAATTTCTTAATTTATCTGCTAATGCACATGCACAAACTATTGTTGCATTATTGTGTTTTGCAATACTTACAACATCACTAATTAAATCTTCTTTATATTTTGTTAAAACGATTACATCAGCTTTAATTTGATCAAGATTCTTAAAATTTTCTTCATTATTAGTAAAATCAGGATTAATTAAGACATTTACATCATCATTTAAAAAAGAAAAACATGTCTTTCCATAATATTGTAATTTAATCATTTTATTACCTACTTTAATAAACAATTATTAAAATTCAAATTTAATAAATAATAACTTATTTATTATAATATAAATCAGTTAAAACAATTAAATTATCATGATTATATAAAGCTGTTACAGGTCAATTTGGATCATATTGATGTGCTTGTTTTAAATGATCCATTGCTTCTTTCTTTTCAATTCCACAAGCAATCAAAATAATTGTTTTAGAATTCAAAATTGATTTAATTCCCATTGTTACAGCACGTTTAGGAACATTATTAATATTATTTTTGAAAAATCTTGCATTTCATTTTCTTGTTTGAATATCTAATGTAACTAATCTAGTTAAAGAATCAATTTCACTTCCAGGTTCATTAAAAGCAATATGTCCATCAACACCAACACCTAATAAAGTAACATCTAAACCATTAAAAGAACTAATAAGATCATCATAATTTTTGATTTCTAATTCTTTCATATTTGGATTTCAAGGAAAATAAATGTTACTTTTATTAATATTGATATGTGAAAATAAATGTTTATTCATGTAATTATGATATGATTGGTCCTTGAATAAAGGATCTAAATCATAATATTCATCTAAATTAAAACTAACTACATTACTTCAATCATAATTATTAAGTTTAGTTTGAGAAACAAGTTCTTTATAAAACTCAATAGGACTTGAACCTGTAGGAAAACCAAATACAGCATTATTTTTAGTATATAAAGTTTTTAATACATATTTTGCTGCAATTTTTCCTGCTTCTGTTTTATTTTTAACATTAATTATTGTCATATTAAATTATTTTGATTTTAATAATATTAAATTCACTTGTTTTGTTTAAAAAATTAAATTTCTAGGTAATTATTATATAAGAAATAAATAAAATGCTTCATTATTTCATTAAAATTATTTTAAAAATTTATCTTTTAGCTAAAACTATTTTTTAAAGAAAAATAACAAGAATAAGTATATAAAAGAGACAAACTTATTTAAAAGTTTATCTTTTTTATAAAAATAGTTTTTGATTAATTATTTGAATTTGAATTTGAAGCTAATGGTGGAATATTAAAACTTAAATTTGGAGTTTTTGTATTATATCCAATTCCAATGACACCATTAAATGTACTATCTGAATAAGATTTATAACTTGAAGTAAATGTTGAACTATTAGTAATTGTATTTGGTGCTAATGGTGAAGTACCAATTGAAAGACCTAATGGTGTTGTTCATGATGAATTAGGAACTCCATTAGTAACATTAAAGTAATCACTAAAGCTAATTGAATCATTACTTAATACTGTTCCACTTAAATTCATATTTAAAGTTGATTGTGCATATGGTAAGGTTCATGTAAAGTATGAATTTGCAGGAATAGAATAATTTGTCATTAATGCACCTTCTCCATTTCCACCATTTAATGATTGATCTCAATACATTGGAGTAAGTGCTTCATCATTATATGCACTAATTTGCAATACTGTATAGTTTTGAATTTTACTTGGACTTCAACTTACATATCAATTATGAAATGAATTGTAACTTATATTACTAAAGTCAAATCCACTCATTCATTCATCAATGATATTTGTGATAAATTCTTGTGCTGTTTGTGAATCAATTCCACCAAAATTTGAAACATTATTATTAATAAATGAAGCAAATAAATTTACAAAAGCAGCATTATTGTTATATGGTACAGTTCAAGTTGAAGGCAATATATAATCTTCTCCAGATGTACCAAAATTTGTTGCAATAACACCATGATAATTGTAATTTCATCCACTTGATATTGATGTTAAATTACTTATAGAACTACCAAGAGATAATCCAAATGGGACATATAAATCTTCATTGTTTGAAGCATTTGCATATGTTTCATTTAAAGTTAAACTTAATGTATTTGTATTGTTAGCTAATGTATTTAATGCATAAGGTAAGGTTCAAGTAAAGATTGTTCCTGGTTCTACACTTTCAACAGTATTAGTGCCTCATCCTCCTTGATTATTGTTTAAACTACCATTTCATGCTGTGAAATTAATTTTATTAATTGCAGTTGCTTGAATTGTTAATCATTGTTCATTAGCTAATTCACCTAAACTATTTGCATCTGAACTTGGTAATGATGTAAATGAAACTTTAATATCATTAAATGATGTTACATTATTTAAAATTTCATACCCAGCCATATTTTGTTTTACTAGATCATTAAATGTTGATTCATTTAAAGTGCCAGTTAATGTTGAATTATATACTGCATTATTAGAATTTGCTCAGTTAGCAATTGCATTTTGTATATAAGTTTCATAGTTGAATTTTAATGGATTTTTAATATATACATTATATTGATTAGTTTGATATAAACTAGAACTTGATAATGAAGGATTATTTAAGAAATTAATTTTTGCATAAACAGTATACATACTTGATTGATTGAAATTATTAAATGTATATGACAAATTTGTATTATTACTATTTGCAATGACTAATTGTCCTACAGCATTTAAAGTTAAATCTTGTGTTGTTGCAATTGTAAAATTTGTTGCATTTTCATCTTTATAATATCATGTTACACTTGCAAAATATAAATGATTAAATCGGTATTTTTGTATAGTGTTATTATAGTTTTCATAAATATAATCACAGTGTTTAACAATTGATTCTAATTGTTGTATTTCACTAAAATCTAAATTAAATGTGACACTTTGTCCCATATTAATATTGACATTGTTTTCATTAGTACTACTTTGATTTTTA
>JAGBPV010000066.1 GCA_017633195.1 bacterium | reverse complement strand
TTCATTTTCTTGTAATTTAATTAAATCTAAAATATTTTGTAATAATGTTAAATTACTTAAACCTAACAAATCCATTTTCAATAATCCTAAAGATTCTAAATACTCCATAGGATATTGACTTAAAACTAAATCATTATTACCATATTGAATTGGAATAATATCATATAAATTCACATCACTTAAAACTATTCCTGCAGCATGCATAGAATATTGTCTATATAATCCAGTAATTTTTAAAACATAATCAAATAACAATTTATATTTTTCATAATTTTGTATTGAAATTGATTTTTTGATTTCTTCTTCTGGATTATTTTCATCATAAATTAAGTTAATTGACTTACTTAGTTTGTCAATTAAACTCAAATCATATTTTAAAACTCGACCACAATCTCTAATTGCAGTTCTTAATTTAATAGTTTGAAAAGTAATTAAATACGAAACTTTATTCATATTATTTTTATTATAAAAATCAAAAATATGATCAATTACAATTTGTCTTTTAACATCTGCAATATCAATATCTATATCAGGCATTGAAGTTCTTGCAGGATTTAAAAATCTTTCAAAAATTAAGTCATATTTAATTGGATCAATATCAGTAATATTTAATGCATAAGCAACTAAAGAACCAACAGCACTTCCACGCCCTGGACCAATTAAAATATTATTTTTTTTAGCAAAATTTACATATTCATGAACAATTAAAAAATAATCATTAAATCCTAATTGATCAATAATTTTTAATTCTTCCTTTAATCTATTTATATAAGTTTTATCAAATAAAGTTGTATGAAATTTTTCTTTTAATCCATTAATAGATAATTCTTGTAAATAACTTTTTGATGTTTTATAAGGTGTTGGTAAAGGAAATTTTAATAAATGATTTTCATGAAATTTAATTTCTAAATCAATATTATTTAATAAATTATTTAAGTTTTTTAATCCAGTTTTATTAAATTTTTTTAATGCTTCAGTTTCATTTAATAAATATTGTTCACCAAGAATTTCATGATTGCTTAATAAAACTGTTTTTAAGTTTTCATCTTCTTCAATCGTTTTATTTTTTTTAATAGCATTTAATAATAAATAATCAGCATAATCATTTTTATTTAGATATTTACTAGTTTGACACGCAATATAATTTTTTTCTTGTTCATTGATGCTATAAAAATGATTATGAATTTTATTAATATTATTATAAAAATCAATTACTGCTACATTTTTTAAATACTCTTCAATTTTAAAAGTTTTGTTTAATTGATTAAATGAACAAATCTTAACTAAATTTAAATATCCATCATAATTTAATGCAATTAATAAACAATGGTAATTTGCATTATTTAATTCAAATCCAATAACTGGTTTTAGATTATTTTTTTTACATGATAAATAAAATTCAATTGCACCATATAAAACATTTTCATCCATAATTGATGCATAAATTAAATTATTATTTAAACTAAAAGTAATTAAATCATTAATCTTAATTAATGAATCTAAAAAACTATAACTAGTTTTAGTATTTAAATTAACATAATTAGTTTTCATTTTCTTCTTTTTTAGAATATTCTTTATATCCTTCAATTAAATCTTGCACTAATTCATTGAATTCATTTTCATCTTTTACAATACATCCACTAGCAAGCATATGCCCTCCACCTTGATATTTTTTAGCAATATCAAAAATTGGCATTTTTAAACTTCTTACACTACAACTGTAAGTTTGCTTATTTTCATTTCATCTACCACAAACTCAAACAGGATAATCTTTAATATTAGCAATCACATAAACAAAACCTTTAGGATTAATAATGTCAAATTGTTTATTACTATCTCTAGGAATAAATAAACTTGCTACATGATCTTTAAATTTTGCTAGATTAAATAAATAATTTTCATATTTAATTTGATTGATTGTTCTTGTATATAATGTTCTATGGACTTTTTGTCTATCTGCTTTTGCTTTATATAGAATAATTGCTGCTAAATAAGTATTATCATTTACACAATCAAACATAAACCTATTAGTATCAGTTAACAATCCTGCATACAAGTATGTTGCACTACTTGAAGGCATAATTAAATTTGCTTTCATAATTAAAAAAGTTACTAGTTCACATGCACTACTAGCATCTTTATCAACATATTCATAATCAGTAAAAGTTTCTAAATATTCATGATGATCAATTCTAAAACTAACTTTAGCTAACTTAAAATATTCTTTACCTAAAACTCTACTTAAACATGGCGTATCAACACTAATACAAACTGCATCCTTACAAAATTCTTGTGGATCAAAACATAGTTCTTCTGTAGCAGGATACAAATCAGAAGTTAAATCATCATCAATTGCTTTTTGCATATTAATAACATGTACTTCTTTATCCTTAAAGTTTCTTTTAATAACATCTCTTAAACCAAAAGCACTACCTAAAGCATCAAAATCAGGATCTTCATGCACAAATAAAGCAATTTTTTTGTTTTGAATAATTTGTGTAATTAAATTATCAATAAAACGATTTAATTTGATAAAGTTTCTGGTTCTCATAATTTAATAATCTCCATGTTTTGCTTTTTTACTGCTTCATCTTCTAAAGTTAATAATAAAGGTAGTTTATCTTCTAATTCTTTTGCAGTTATTACATTAGGTTTAGTAACTGGATTGTTTGGTGCAAAAATGCTGCATGAATCTAAATAAGGAAGAATTGAAGTTTCATAAGTATCATAATATTTTGCTAAATTAATAATTTCATTTTTATCATAAGTTAATAATGGTCTAAAAACTAAAGTATCATGTAAAACTTCACTAATACTGTACATGCTATTTAGAGTTTGAGATGCAACTTGTCCTAAACTTTCACCAGTTGTAATTGATTTGTATCTTAAATATTTCACTAAATGTTCACTAATTCTAAAAAAAGAACGACGCATTAAATTAATTCTGTAAGAAGTTAATTCTAAATGACTAATTTCATTTTGAATATTACTATAATTAATAATAAACAATCTACTCTTACATAATTTCCCATTCATTGTAATTTTTCTTGCTAACTTAATTGTTTTATTTTTTGCTTCAATTGATGTATAAGGAGGGGAAATGAAAGTTATGAAGTCAATATGAAAACCTTTTTTTAACATCAAATTTGCTGCAACAGGACTATCAATACCACCAGAAATTAAGACTAAAGTTTGATTTTCTTTACTTACAGGAAATCCCCCAATTCCAATAACTTCATTGCTTAAAACAAAAAAATAATCTTGATGAATTTCAATATATACATCTAAATCATAATGAACTAAATCTACTTTTAGATTTTTATTAACTAATAAAATTGTTGATGCAACTTTTTTAGCAAATTCCATGCTTGATAAAATATATGACTTATCTTTTCTTTTTATTGTTACTCTAAAAGTGTGATGAAAACTAGTAATTAAATTATCATTAATATAATTTATTAAATTGGTTAAATCAGCTTCTTTTTTTAGCAAATTTACTTGATAAATTTTGTTAATTCCAGGAAGAAATTTTAAAATATCTAAGATTTGATTTAATTCTTTTTCATTAATATTATTAATTAATAAATAATCAAATTTCTTTTCATATTTTAAATCAACAAATTCACTTAAAGCTTTTTTAATATTTAAATAAAGCAATTGTACAAAATTACTACGATTGCCTTTTTTTAATACTAATTCTCCATATTTAATCATTAAACTATTCATAACTTAAAACTTTTATATAATTATATTAAAATTGAATTTATATCTAAAAAATAAAACATCCTTTAAATAGGATGTTTATATTTTTATTCATAAATAAAACTTTCTCTTTGTTTAATACTAAACTCATTAATTCCTTCAATGATTTGTTCTTCTATAGTGTCATAATTCTTTCTTTGAACTTTTGATTCAACCTTAAAGAATTCATTCTTGATTAAAACATATATAAATCTTAAATAAATGCTAAAAATGAAACTACTAAATCAAACTGTAATAAAAGGTACAAACAATAAGAAATCTAAAACAAATAAGTCACTAGAATTTAAAATCAAGTTAATAATTAAAACAAGACTCATTATAATAGCAAAGATAAAATAAGTGTTTTTGTTATTAAATATGACATTTTTCATCATATTTAAACTTTCTGATTTTGTAATTTCAGTCTTAAATTTAAATAAATGATTAATTAAAACGTTTATATAAGCATTAATAAAAATACTTAAAAAAATGCTAAATACAACACCTTCAATATTTTGAATACTTCTATTAAAAGTACACATTAAAAAGAAACTAATCATTAAATAAGCACTTATTGAACTAGTAATAAAGTAAATTATTGATTTACCAAATCTTATTAACATATAGATGCAACTAAAACCATTACCAATTAAAATTGTTGTTAAGATTTGATCAAATAAGAAATTAGCACTAATATTATGTGTTAAATGATTTTTTAAATCAGGATAAACATAATATCCAATCTTAAAGTAAATAATTATTGCAACAATTGCAAAAGTAAGCATAAATACTAAAGCTAATATGAAACTAATTCTTAAAAATCAATTAACTTTTTTAGTTGGTTTTAAATAAATACTTAATTTACTCTTATTTGATAAAATTGCATCAAAAGCACTTAAATCATAATGTCCTTCTGGATCTACACTTAATGCAAATTGACTTACATATTCATAATTTTTGATATTTGATTTATATGAATATTTTGTTGTATAAAAATTGTAATTAATATTTAAATCAAAATTATTGAAAATAAACAAGATAAATCAACCAATCAAATAATTAATTAAGAAACTTAAAGCAAAATAAATTGCAATAACAATTCCTATTGTTTGTAATTCAAAACTAGCAAAATATACAAAGGCTAAAGAAGTTAAAAATACAAGAATATGTAAATCTAAACCATATGTTACAAAATACCTAATTCCTTTTTCAAAAGCAAGAATATAACTAATACCAGACCTATAAAATTCTTCAGTTTTTTGCAAGAAAATAATAAAAATAAATAAGGTCATGATATATGAAATTAAATATGCAAATAAACTTCCATTAGAAGTTATTAAAGCAAGATCATGATAAGTTAATGCACTAATTCCTAATGTTGCAGAACTTATTATTCAAACAATAAATCCTGGAAATCTATATAATATTGAAACTAAGATTCCAATAATTAAAATAATTACTAAAATACTTATAAAAATCGCTTTTCAAGCACTAATATGAGTTACTGAATTACTTAAGATGTAATGAGTTGTATTAACAATATTTGAAGTTTGATATGAGTTAGTGCTAAAAGGAATGATAATTGTTGTTGGATTAAATACTAATTTTGCTTTTGGTAAAGCAATCATGGTATTAGTTGATGGAGCACTAGAATAAGTGTTATTAGCAACTAATAAATTATTAATATTGCTTCAAATATTAAATGGATTAATATTTACATTACTATAAGTATTTGCATTAGTATTTCTAATATTTTTTGGACTTATTACAGGATTTAATAAGTTATCTTTTCATTGTTGAATTAACAAATAGATTCTTGATAATTCATTTGCACTATATTGCAATTCATTAGTCATATTTAAGGTTAAGACATTTGATTCTTGACCTGAAATATTACTAAAATATTTCTTGTAATTAGTGCTATTAATGTCTGCAAGAATATAAGAATTTAGTTGAGAACTGTATTTTGAATATAAAGTTTTACTTGTTCCTGGAATCTTAGTTAATAAGATATTATCAATATTTTGTAAAGTGATTAAGTTATAGTTTTTTGTTAAACTTCCAGCATGAGGAATTGTTGAAGAATTAAAACTTATATAGTTATTTGAACCAATAATTTGATACAAAGATTGTGCAAATCCTTGGAAATTGTTATTAAAAGTTGTTAATAAATTTCTAATAACGTTATGACAACTTATTGTATATAAGTTACTTGGAATGACATTTTGTAAATTTGGTCATTGTTGATTTAATCAATATAAACTGTATAAGTTATTGCAAAAAGCTACAAAAGCTGCTTTATTTGTTCATCATAAATATTGATCATTTGTATTTGTAATAATATTACTTAAATTAACTCTATTGTTTAAATCAATATTTAAATATGGATGACCATTAGTAATTGCTAATTTTGCAGTTTTATAATCAAAGTTATTTTCTGCACTGATAAATTCATCATTATTATTGTTAGTTGGTTCTACACCTGCAACAGTATGATAATCATAATAAGTTCTTGATAAATCACTACTACTGGTTCTGTTTTGTACAACATTATTAGTTTCTTGTTGTTGTATAAAATCAAGAGTCATTAAATTAGAACTATCATAAAAAGTATTTACTGAGACATATGAATTAAATAAACTAGTACTTGTTTCATTAGCAAAGACTAAATTTAATCCATAATAGTAATTTGTAGCATCATTAACAACTTTACTATAAACATATGGTTGAATATTAACACTTGCTAATCCTGATAGTTTTAAAGCAAGTAAATAATTTTTTGCAGCAGTTTTAGCTTCTTGTTGAGTATTTGATAAACTGTGAATATCATTGCTATTATTAGCAAAATTAACACTGATTTCAGTGCTTTGAGTATATTCAGTTGATCTATTATTACTCATTTGATTTGGAATATAACAAAATGAAGTTATTAAGCCAATAATAGTTAAAGGAAAGAAAATTCAAAACAATAAATAATATAATCACTTATTCTTTTTATTTTTGAATTTTTTAAAAAATCTATTCATGAATATTAATATTATAAATAATATTATATTTTTTAAAAGTATGAAATATTATTTTGAAAAAAGATTTAACTTATTAAATTATAAGATTTTAGGAATAGATGAAGCTGGAAGAGGTAATCTTGCAGGAGAAATGGTTGTTTGCGGATGCATATTAAACATTAACAAACTTGATAAAAAAATCATAGATCAAATTGATGATTCCAAAAAATTAACTAAAAATAAAAGAGAAAAATTATATGAATATTTAATAAAAAACTGTATTTATCATTATGAAGTTATTCCTGTATCAATAATCAATAAACTAAGTCCTAAGAAAGCTAGTTTATATGGAATGAATAAAATTATTGAAGAATTAGAAGATAATGTGGATTTAATTTTGGTTGATTATGAAAAACCAAAATCAAATAAAAAATGTTTGAGTTTAATTCATGGAGATCAAATTTCATTAAATATTGCTAGTGCTAGTATTATTGCAAAACATATTAAAGATGAATTAATTAAAAAATTTTGTTTATCACATCCATTATATAAAGAATATGATTTTATAAATAATAGTGGGTATGGTACTAAGAAACACTTAGAAGCAATTAAGAAATTTGGAATTATTAAAAACTATCACAGATTAAATTATAAACCAGTAAAAAATAGTACCAAGATTAATAAAACTTATAATAATAAGTAATTATTAATCAACAAATAAATATATGAATAAGAAAATTTTAATTATTGAAAATAGACCTGATTATGGATTAGGTGGAGTTGAAAACTATAATACAATTTTACTTAATATTTTAAAAACAAATTTTAGTAATGTCATTATTCATAAAGCATGTTTATTAGATATTTTTAATAATATGCAAAATAAAAAAATACCTGATGAAATATTTCATATAAAAGGTACAGAAGCATTAACAAAAAATGAAAATAAAATTCCTTTTAAATTAAAAATTGGATTCCATATCAAGAAATTTCGTAAATTAATCTATAAACTTGAAAATCAATTTCATTATGATTTGATAATTGATTCAACAATTACTTATTATGAAAAATTTAAAAATAAGAATAATTTTATTTGAATTCAACATGTTACTCCAGAATTTTATGAAATGAAACATTTAAAAGGTTTTAATAAGTATTTTAATTTAACTTCTATGAAATTATTTGGAATGAAAAATCCAATTCAAAATTATAGCAATATAGTTTTATATGACAAGTATAATTTGCAATATCTAAAAACTATAAGAAATGATAATTTTAATTACAACCTAATTAATCTATCAAATAAAGAAGAAATTTTAGATTTAAATTGAAATTTTATTAAAGATAGAAAAAGAATCATTTATTTTGGAAGAATTGAAAATGGTCAAAAAAATATTGATGAATTAATAGCAATTAATGAAAAGTTAGATTTAATTGATTTTTATGGAAAAGGTGATAAAAAATTAATTGCTAAATTAGGACAAAGTTATAAAGGTAATTTAGAACATCAAGATATTAATAAAATTGTTCAAAAATATAAATTTTGTATTTTATTAAGCAAATATGAAGGATATTCATATTCATTAGTTGAATCTTTAAGTAACGGTTTACCATTAATACTATCTAATACTTATCAAAGTGCTAAATTTTTAATAGATAATGAAAAAAATGGATTATTAATCCAAAAAGAATGAAATATTGATAAAATTTGTGAAGAAATTCTTAAATTATATAATTCAAGTGAAGAACAATACTTAAAACTAGTAAATAATTCTTATGAATTTGCAAAAAATAATTTAAATCATGAATTATTTATAGATAAATGATCAAATATTTTTAAAAAATACTTAAATTAAAAAATAAAGGTATTTAGTTACCTTTATTTTTCTACTTATAAACTTTGAATCTAAAATTTTAAATTATTTAACAAAGTTGTACATACTTCTTAACATTGAAGCTTGACCTTTATTGTTTCTATCTGTTGTTCCAGCAACATCTAAATGAATATAGTCAATTCCATCTGTAAAGAATTTTAAAAATTCAGCAGCTCTACTTGATCCACCTTGTGGTTTACTTACACTGTTAGAAATATCAGCAATTTCTGATTTTAGCATATCTAAGAAATCTTTGTGGAAAGGCATTCTTCAAACTAGTTCACCTGCTTCTTTTGCAGCTAATTCATATTTTTGTCAAGAATTGTCTTTTGTACATCAAACGCCAGTGAAAGTATCACCTAAAGCATAAATCATTGCTCCAGTTAATGTTGAAATATCAATTAATCTATTAACTTTTAATTCTTCTTTTAGATCTTTTACAGCATATGCAATAGCATCAGCCATAATTAATCTACCTTCAGCATCAGTATTGTCAATTTCAACATATTTTCCACTATATGATTGTCAAATATCATCAGGGTGTTGCGCATTTGGACCAATTTCATTAGCAACCATAGCACCTAAAGCAACTACATTTGTTTTTACTTTATTCTTTGCTAATGCTAATACTGTTCCCATAACTGTTGCAGCACCACTCATATCAAACTTCATTCATCTCATGTGAGGAGCTGGTTTTAAATCATATCCACCTGAGTCAAAACAAACACCTTTTCCAACTAAAGCAGTTGTTGGTTTATCTTTTCCTTCTGCAATATATCTTGCTTCAATTAAATAAGGTTCATCATTGCTTCCAGCATTAACTCCTAAAAGCAAATTCATACCTTTCTTTTCTAATCATTTCTTATCATGAACAATGATTTCTACACCCTTAACATCTTTAAATGCTTCTTTAATTTCTTCAACAAAATTAAAAGATCTCATTAAGTTGATTGGCATATCTTGAAGTCTTCTTACAAAGATTGATGTATCAGCAATAACTTTTGCTTCTTCTAATTCTTGTTTATATTTCTTTTCATCAATAACTAGATTGTGTTGAAATAATTCAGTTTTTTTAGTTTTGCATTCAAATGGAATATTTTCACCATAATAAATTGCATTAACAATCATATTTACTAAATCTTTTTCAGCAATATCAAAATTGCTAAAAGATTCAAAATCAATTGAATATGATTCTTTACTACTTAATAAGAAGTTTTGTAATGCATTAACAAAATCTCCTGATAACATATCATTGCTTAAAACAATATATTGAATGTTGCTATCTTTATCTTTGTATGTTTTAAATAATTCTTTATTTTTAGAATCTTTTACATCTTTTATATTAATAGCTTTAAAAGGAGTAAAAGTTTTTTTACTATTAATTGTCATTTGAAATTAACCCTTTCATATTACAGTTATTTTAATTATATTCATTTAATATTAAAAGTTTTATTATATTAAATTAAAAATACATAAAAAAATCTTCAATAAGTACAAAAAAACAATATATATAAAAAAACTATTAGTTTTAAAACTAATAGTTAATATATTTTTAAGCAATAAAATTAAGTTCTCTGTGTTTAATTCTTTGTTTGAACCAACCTTTTTTATTATGTGTTGAATCAACACCTCATAATGCACCTTTTGCATAAATAACAACTAATGATATAAAGAATTTTAAAAATGTATGAATTCTATTTACTAAATAATATACATAGAAGTTATCATAGTTTGTATAGTATAAACCAATTAATGCTAAGGAGTTAATTAATTGAATTAATGAATCAGCAAAAATAATAAATTTACTTCCACCAGATAAAAGAATGTAATAAGTCATTGCTACTGATGTATCAAACAGTACTGCTAATGCATAAATAAGTTCCATATTAAATGCATCGCTTCATAATTGTTTATAAGTTCCTAAAGCAACTTTCTTACCATGATATACAAAGTAATAGAAGTTATTAGGATCAGAAGTTGAATAAATTAACTCATTAATAAAACTTCCATAAATAATAATGATAATTGCAATAAATAAACCAAATAAAATTGATCAATTAGTTAAAATAGTAGAATTGTGGAATGCTGTTTGTTTATCACCAAAACCAATGTAGTATCCAACAAAATATTGAGGCAATAAACTAAAACCACTATAAATAGTAAAAATATATGTTGATATTAGTGAAACATTAGCAAGAATTAATTTATAATACTCTTTAGCCATGTGTAAATTTAATTTTGCATCATGTGTTGGTGGAATACCATTTCAACCATTTCAATATCCATGATAATTAGTTCCATAAACCATTAAAATTAAATTTAAAACAGCATAGAAAATTTGATCTAATAAGATTACTCAAGCAAGAACAAAAATTTGTTTTAATAAAATTGCACTTACGCTAAAACCTGTTTGAAAAAATAATAAATCTCTTTCGTAATCAGTATATTCTTCTTTAGTAGTTGAGTGAACTAAATAATTTTTTGGAAATTGTTGAACTCTTTTTCTTGTTGCTATTTGATAATCTTTACTAAAACGATTAATTCCATTTCAAAAATAAATAAAAATATTGATAAATCAAGCTTCTGCAACTTTAAATTCTCTTGGTCAATAACAATATATCAATAAGAATAGTGGTTGAATAATAAAGTATCCTAAATATATTCCACCAATACCATTAATAATTCCATATAAGTGATCTTGAATATCTGGAGTTGCTAATGTACCACTACCTACATTTACATAAGTTGAGTGTAAATATGATGGGTATGAGATTATAAAATAAATAAATCCAATTACTGATGAATAAAATAATGCTCTTGAATTTTTCATACTTGATAGTGTTGGAACATAAAGTCATAATCATAAGTAAAAGAAACTTGAAAATGCTAATCAACGAATAATAATCACTGAATAATTTGTTTGGACTAAGTCAACCCCTGTTACAGGTGGAGTGAATTGTCATACTAATGCTAATGCAATTTGAGTAGCAAAAATTTCTTCAAAAATTAGTCCAATAATACACACAATCAAAGTAATATACACACTTCAACGTAATGTTTCTTGTAATTTTTTCTTATTATGAATAGCAATGTAGTTTGCTACTGCAGGAAAACAAGCAAAGATAAAAGAACAAATTAATGGATTTAAAAATGAGAATAAATAAGAAGTATAGTTAACACTTAAATATAATTGGTTTCCAATTTGACTATCTTGATAAAAACCATTAATCATGGTGTTAAATAAAATGGGAACTAAGGCTGTAAACAAGCCTCAAAATAAACTAGGGAATAATAATCTTAAAAAGACTTTTATAAATTTATTTGTACCAAAAATTCTATTAATAATTTTGGCATGTCTGAACTCTTCATCATTGAAACTGAAATCTTGAATAATATTTCTTGTTGTAAAAAGGCTTGAGTTACTTGTTACCAAGTTCCTGCTATAATCACCTTTTGTTTGTTTGCTATAGTGTTTTTTCATTTAGTTTTTATACAAATATTCTAATAAATAAAATTACTATTTGCACAAAAATAAATTTAATGGTTTTGTAAAAAAATACTTTATAAATAAATTTATAAAAAATAGAAGAAATTCAAATTTATTTTTATATTGAAGTTGTTTTTTGTATTAATTTTCTTGAAAAAAAAGAAAATCTTCAAAATAAAAAGAGCACCTTGCTATGCTCTTGATACTTTTAATTAATTAAGCAACAGTAACAACTGCTCCAGCTTCTTCTAATTTTTTCTTTAGATCAGCTGCCTCTTCTTTTTTAATATCTTCTTTAACAACTGCAGGTAAAGCATCAATTGCTTTTTTTGCATCCATTAAACCAAGACCTGTAATTTCTTTGTAAACTTTTAATACTGCAACTTTCTTTGTTGGATCTGTTAAACCAGTTACTTTAACTGTAACTGTTGCAGGTTCAGCACCAGCTGCTGCTTGTCCAACTGCTGCTACTACTGGTGCAGCTGCTGTAACTCCAAATGTTTCTTCAATTCCCTTAACTAAATCATTAAGTTCAACTAAGGTCATTTCTTTTAAAGAATCAATAATTTCTTCTTTTGTTAATTTAGCCATGATATTTTTTCCTATTCTTAAAAATTTATCAACCAGTTTTATTCTGCTGGTTTTGTTTCTGCAATTTGCTTAATGGCAAATGCAAGTTTTGTAATTGGTGATTGTAATGCAGAAGCAATCATGCTGTAAAGATCATTTCTTGAAGGTAAAGATGAAATAACTTTTACAGTATTACCATCAATAATTTTTCCTTCATAAAATCCAAACTTAACTGGAATTTCTTTAGCTTCAGGATTTGCTTCTTTTCTTGCTTTTAATAAATCTGCAAGATCTTTAAATCCATCAATATTTTCATCATTTAGCATGATGATTGCATTTGCATTAACTAATTCTGCATCATTTACTTGAATTTTTACTTCATCAAATGCACGTTTTAATAAAGTGTTTTTATAAACATGCATATGAGCATTATGTGTATATAATTTTTTTCTTAATTCAGTAATTTCTTTTCCAGTTAATGTAGTGTATTGAAAGAAAATAAAGGATTTTGCTTTCTTTAAAGCTTCAACTATTTCACCAACAACAACTTTTTTAGCTTCTTGTTGTTTACTCATAATTCTTTCCTAGCATTATTTCACAATATAAAAAAGACATGATAAAAGGAATAATAGATATAACCTGTGCAACATTCTTAAAACAACATTGTTCGTTGCAGTCTTTGGTATATTGTATTTTTATTATAACTTAATTATTCAAAATTTTCTTTTTTATATTCTAAAAATAAGTTAGTAAAATTCTGGTGTTTTTGAAAATGATAACAAGTATTGTGAACAGCAACTAAATTATCATGATTATTATTTGCTTTATTTCCATCAATATGATCAATCACTCATCCATTTAATTCAAATTCATTATTATAGTCTTCATATTTCATTCTTACTTCTTGTTTGTTAATCATTCCTTTTTTAAATTCAAAATAACAAATAAAACATACTTTTAATTCTTTAGGATTATCCATTTTTAAACTATTAGCATTATTTCATGCAACATCTTTTAATTCATCATTAAACATCTTCGTCCCTTATATTATTAATAATTAATAACCATATTATATATATGTAAAAAACTAATCATCTTATTTATACATTTTCAAAACAAGAAAAATAATAAATTTAATTTAATATTATTTATTTTATATAAGTAATAATTTATTAATAATAAGGAGAGTACAATGGAAGCAGTCCAATTTTATGGTACAGCTATTGGATTATTATCAACAATTATGACAGGTATTGTTGGAATTTTATTAAGATTCTTCTGAAAAGATTTTGTAAATTTGCACAATAAATTAAAAAACGATCCTTTAAATACAAGAATTACCATTCATCAATTAGAAAAAGAATTAGCAGAAGCAAAGATTGATTATGCTAAAACAGAACAAAATATTCAAGGATTAGATAATTTACAAGAAGAAGAAAAAAATAAAATTTTAAATGAAAAGAAAGAATTTATTGCATTCTTAACAAACCGTATTGATCAATTAAAAAATAAATTAGTTGGTAAAGAAGTTAAACATATCACTTACAAAGAAGTTGAATAATTTTTAATTAAAAAATATGTAGTTTTTGTCTTTATACTAAAGAATTAGTAGTACATTAAATTACATATTTTTTATTACTATTAAAAAACTTACACAAGATTTACATATGAATTTCTAAAGCTTTATTATGAAAAATATTATCTGGTATATTAAATCAACTGTGCTTTAATTTATTTTTACTATTAATTATAGTATAGATTAAACATGAAGTTATAATAACTATTAAAATACAAAAATTAATAATTTCTCCAACAAAATCTTGATTTAATTCAATATAAATACTTTGATTATTATTAAATAATGAATTTTTAATATTATTTAAATCAATTATTTGTTTAGCTAAAATTTGATGATTTAAATAATCATTAAAATTGATGTATCAACCAAATAAATAAGGATTAAGATTTTTTAAATTTGCAATTATTTTATTAATTATTATCTTACTATTTTCATTTAATACTTGGTTTTTCTTATTAATTCATACTAGTTCATTATTCAATAATTTAGATGAATAAATTTCATGATTACTTAAAATAATCTTTGTTCCCATCAAATTACTTAAATCATAAAAAGTACTATTTTTATCATAAAAATATGAATGACTTAAAACAATAATAAAATTTCCAAATGCATGAATAATAGCAAATATTACTGCAAATCCAATAACACTAACAATTAAAATGCCTTCAAGCATAAAAAAGATTTTTTGCTTTGTTTTTTTAAATGTTATTTTCTTTTTTTTCATAGCAACAAAACTACCAAGAATAATAAAAACAAATGTTGCAAAAGTAAAAAGTGATTCTCAATTAGTTATTACATTAATAAATGAATACAACTGATTGATTTTAGCATTAGCACTATAGCCAAAATCATATCCATATAAATTTAAAAATCCAAATGTTCCAATAAAACTAATAACAAAAAAGAAAACAAACAGATAACTATATAAATAAATAAATAATAATTTATTCATTGATCATTTGGTTCTTTTTAATAATGTTTTAGCAAATGGTAAATCATGACACAACAAAATTTCTTTATATAAACATGAACTAAAGTTTATTGAACCAGATAAAATTCCTAAACATCCAATACAAATTGCAATATTCAATACTGCATTAATTGCTCTTCATACTTTTGTTGAATGTAAATACTTTACTCCTAAAATAGTCCCACCATTTTCATCATAAGCACTTGTGCTTCATAATAAAGATAAAGTAATTAAAATAAAAATTACAGCAAGACAAATCATTCCAATCAAAATGATTTTTGGTGATTGTTTAGGGTCTTTTAATTGCTTTTTAATACTTACAACATAATAAAAACCATCATAAGTAAAAAACATTGCAGGAATACTTAAAAAGAAACCAATTTCAGGTCCATAAATTAACATTGGATTTTTATAAAAATAACTATTTAAATCATCTTGATTTGGATGAATAAAACCAGAATCATTTAAAGCATATAATTGTTTTGTAGTTTCTTGTACATTATCATAATTTACAAAATAAAAAATAAAAGCAATTATAGCAAAAAAGAAAATAGGAATTAATTTAATATAAAAAGCAATATATGCATGAACCATAATCATAAATGGTTTTAAAGTATTTACAATTACAAAATACATGATTACTAAAAAAGTAATGATTCATGTAATATATCAATGTAAATGCCAACTAGGAAAAGCTTGCTGTAATGATTGTAAAAAATAATAAGCATCTCCACAAACAATTAAAGGAATGTAAATAAATAAAAAATAAAACTTAATTGTTTCAAAAATCTTGGGACTTAAAAAATCTTTTGCCCACTGTAAAATTCCAAGATCACTATTTGTTTTTGCTGCAATTACTAATAAACTTAGACCTAATGAAATAACAGTAATACTAGTAATAATTCATGCAAGAATTGATAAAGTAAAATTACCAAGATTTAAAGATAATATTTGTCCATTTTTTAAAAAAATACCAACACCAATAACAGTAGAAATGATAAACATTACACCACTTAAAAATCCAATTTTTTTGCGGTCTTTTTTATTAGTTTTAATTGAACTTAATTTTTTTGTATTAATTTGTTTACTTCTTCTTAAAAGCATAAAAAAAATATAACATTTTTATGTTATATTTTATTAGAAATTTTTAGATAAAAAGGTTTTTAAATTTAATTATTTGCAATTTTATGATTGTTCTTGTTATCTTCATCAAATTTTTTAAATAAAATGTTGTAAATATCATCATAAATATCTACAAGATGGAAAGTAATTTCATCTTTAATTTCACTTGGAACATCATCTAAATACTTTTCATCTTCTCTAGGAATAAAGATTTCTCTAACTCCACCTCTATAAGCAGAAATAGTTTTTTCTTTAACTCCTCCAATAATACCTACTTGACCTCTTAAAGTAATTTCACCAGTCATACTAATTGTTGTTGGTACAGCACATTGTTTTAAACTAGATAATAATGCAGTAGTCAAGGTTACTCCAGCACTTGGTCCATCTTTAGGAATTCCACCAGATGGAACATGAATGTGAATATCAATTTTAGAAAAGATTTCAGGATCAATATGATATTTTTCAGCATTTGCTTTTACAAAACCTAAAGCAACTTTAGCAGATTCATTCATGGTTTCTTTTAAGTTACCAGTAATTGTTACATCACCTTTGCCTTTAGAATAAGAAACTTCAATAGGTAATAAATCTCCTCCAGCATTAGTATAAGCCATTCCATTTACAACACCTGGAATTGATTTTTTATCTTTCTTTGTGTAATCAAAAATTTCTTTCTTTAAATAATGTTTAACTGCTTCAACATCAATAACTTCTTTTTCAAGTTCTTTTTTATCAAGTCTTACAATAAATTTTCTAGCAATTCTTTGAATTAATCTTTCTAATTCTCTAACACCAGCTTCTCTTGTATAGTATCTAATAATGTATTTAATTGCATCATCAGTAAAAGATAATTCATTATTATTTAATTCATAAGCATTTAAAGTTTTAGGAATTAAATAACTTTTTGCAATTGAAGCTTTTTCATTTTCTGTATAACTTGTTAATTCAATGATTTCCATTCTGTCATACAATGCTTCTGGAATTTGATCTGCATAGTTTGCTGTTGCTATGAACATTGCTTTTGATAAATCGTATTCTTCTTCAATATAGTTATCACTGAATTTTGTATTTTGTTCTGGATCTAAAACTTCAAGCATTGCACTTGCTGGATCACCTTTATAATCACTTGACATTTTATCAATTTCATCTAAAATGAAAACTGGATTAACAACTTCTGCTTTTTTCATACCTGAAATAATTCTTCCAGGCATACTTCCTAAATAAGTTCTTCTGTGTCCTCTGATTTCAGCTTCATCTTTAACACCACCTAATGAAACTTTTACACATTTTTTATTTAGTGATTGAGCAATACTAAATGCTAAAGAAGTTTTACCAACTCCTGGTGGACCTACCAAACATATAATTGGTGCTTTTGATTTTTTACTTCTTGCTTGAACTGCTAAATATTCAACAATTCTTTCTTTAACTTTTGTTAAACCATAGTGATTTTCATTTAATACTTTTTCAACATTAGCAATATCATTATTATCTTGTGTAGTTTGTCATCAAGGTAAATTTACTAATCAGTCAATGTATGCTTTAATCATACTTGCTTCTTGCATTTGTTGAGTATTTTCATATTTTTTTAATTCACTCAAAATTCTTTTTTTGATGTGTTCTGGATAAGGATTTGCTTCAACTTTCTCACGAATTTTATCTACTGAATCTTCTTCATCACCATCATTTAATTCATCACGAATTGCTTTTAACTTTTCTCTTAAATAAAATTCACGTTGTTGTTTATTTAAATCACTATTAATTTTGTTGTTAATTTCTGTATCAACTTTTTTGCTTAAAGTTTGATCAATTTTTTGTTTATTTGAATTTTTAATTTCATTTAAAATTGCAGTAATTAATTCTTCAAGTTTTTTTAGTCTTGAAGTTACATTGCTTTCTTTTATAAAATAAATATTTGTTTCTAGATTGAAATTAAATCTATTCACTATATAATCAACAAATAATGTAAAATTTGCCTGATTATTTCAATCTTCTATTTCTTCATCTTTTAAATTATAGGTTTGATTATTAGTTTGTTTTATTTCTTTTAAAATTTTAATTATTTTTGCTTTTAAATCAATATTTTCAACTTGTGAAACATTTCTATTTGAAATCTTATCAAAATTTGCAACAAAAGTATTTTTAGTTTCATCAAATTCACAGTCTTTTAAACTAACTCTTCATTGACCCAAAACTCTGATTGTTAATTCTTTAGCATTTTTATCATCACTTAATTTCTTTTGTTCTATTATTTTTGCTAAAGTACCAAATTGATAAAATTGATCTATTTTGTTAATCACATCATCTTCATCTTTTTTTTGTGGAACTACCAAAATTTGATTATCAAATGTTTCATTCTCTGAACATAAATCTTTTTCATTATTTGCTAATTCAATAGCATTAATGCTAATATCTCTACCAATATCTAAAGCTAAATCAAGACCTGGAAGGATAGTAATACCACGGGTTATTAAAACTGGTAATTTCATATTTTTCTCCTTTAATGTGATACCTTATTTTAGCACAAATTATATTTGAGTGCTAAAAGAAAAGAAAGCATTTTTTTGCTTTCTATTTCCTTTTAAATTATTTGAATGATTTATTTCTTATTTGTTAAATAATCAAACAAAAAATCATAAACTTTTCTTTGAATAATACTTGCAGCAATTAATGGTTTATTACTTTGAATTCTTTCAGAGATTTCTTTTTCTTTTTTAGGATTATATTGTTCTTCAATACGTTCAATTTCTGCATTGATTTCTTCTTCAGTTGGTTTAATATTATTATCTTTTGCTACTTGATTAACAGCAATATCTAATTTAATACGTTGTTCAGCTTCTTTATGGAAATTTTCATTAAGTTTTTCATTGGTTAATCCAACCATTTTTAAGTAATCTTCTAACTTAATGTTGTAGTTTTTAAGCATTGAATTCATTTCATCTTTCATTCTTGTTTCTTCATTTTCAACTAAGAAAGAAGGAACATAAGAAATTTTGACATTTTTTAGTAATTCTTCAGAAATTTCTTTCATTACTTGATCTTTATAAACACGTGCTTTATCATCATTAATTTCTTTTTCAAAGTGCTTTCTTAATTCTTCATCAGTATTAACACCTTCTATTGCTAAAGCTTTAATGAATTCATTATTATATTCAGGACGAACAATTTTTTTAATTTCATGTAAAGTTACATGAAATACTGCATCCTTTCCAGCTAATTTTTTTACTTGGTAATCTTTTGGAAAAGGTACTTTTATATCTCTTTCTTCATTAATTTTCATACCAACCATTTGGTCTTCAAATCCTGGAATAAAGCGATTTGAACCAATTTCTAATTCATATTGTTTAGCACTACCACCATCAAATTTTTCTCCATCAATGGTTCCTTCAAAATCAAAGACTGCATCATCACCTTTTTCAATGACACTATTTTCACCTTTTGGTTCTAATGTTGCATGAGTTTCTAATTTATCATCAACTCTTTTTTGAATTTCTTCAGCAGTTGCTTTTTCATCTTTAGTTTTTATTTCCATGTCTTTTAAATCAATTGTAACATCTGGAAATAATTCAAAACTGTAGTGAATTTCACATTTATCATCTTTGAATTCTTTTAAATCGGCTTTTGGCTTTTCAATAAAGAAATTAATTTCTTGTTTTGGTTGTGCATCATCATCATAGTATTGATCAATAAGAAAATCATAACCTTCACTTGATAAAGCATCAACTGTATCAGTTAATAATTTATCAACTGAAATATGTTTTCTTGCTTCTTCAATTGGTGCTTTTCCTTTTCTAAAGCCTTTAATTTCAACATCTTTTGCTAATTTTTTTTCAACTTGATTTCTTATTTTTTGAATTTCATCTTTATCAAATAATAATTCAAAAGTTTTAGTATGTTTTTCTTTATTTTGTGTTTCTTTATTAATTTTAATCATTGTTCATTTCCTCTTATAAAATGTATTTTAATTAGATAACTTATTATATTAAATTCATTTTAAAATTTAATATATAAACTTGCTTATATATTTTGATATAAAAAAAATTAAAAATTAAAAAAATATTTTCTTTTTGAAGAATTTAAAATTTTAAAAAAAATTTAAATTCTTATTTTTCCACTTACTTTAATTTGATTTATTAATTTCTTTATTTGTAGGAAAAAATAAAATCTGGCGAATTGAATCAGTTTGTGTAAACAACATAACTAATCGGTCAATTCCGATTCCTATTCCTCCAGTTGGAGGTAAAGCATATTCCATTGCTTTTAAGAAATCCTTATCATTTTCATTAGCTTCACTATTACCAAGATCTTTTTCTTTAGTTTGATTAATAAATCTTTCTTTTTGATCAATTGGATCATTTAATTCACTATATGCATTAGCAAATTCTTTTCCTCCAATAAATAATTCAAATCTATGAGTTAATCTAGGATCATCTTTTTTCTTTTTTGCTAATGGTGTGATATCTAAGGGATGATCTAATACAAAAGTTGGATCAACTAATTTATCTTCACAAAATGCTTCAAAAAATAAGCTAACAATATGTCCTCAAGTTTTTTCATGCTCTTGCATTTTAATACCGTGCTTTTTTGCTATTTGAATTGCTTCATCATCACTCAAATTACTAAAATCAATATTAGTTTCATGTTTAATAGCATCAATCATGGTAATTTTTTTAAAAGATTTAGTTAAATCAATTTGATGTTGTCTAAATGATACAGTTGATATGTTGTTCATTTTTGCTAAATTATGAAATAATCCTTCACATAAATTCATCATGTCATTTAAATCACTATATGCACAATAAGCTTCCATGCTTGTAAATTCAGGATTATGCACTGCATCAATTCCTTCATTTCTAAAAATTCTTCCAATTTCAAAAATTTTTTCAAATTGTCCAACAATAATCTTTTTTAAAGGTATTTCTGTTGCAATTCTTAAATATAAATTACGATTTAAAGTATTATGTTTAGTTATAAAAGGTCTTGCACTAGCTCCACCAATGGATTCTTGTAAAATTGGTGTTTCAACTTCTATATAACCAAGATTTTCCATATATTTTCTAATTTCAGAAATTAATTTTGATCGCATCACAAATTTATTTCTAGTATCTTCATTCATGATTAAATCAATATATCTATTTCTAACTTTTAATTCTTCATTAACTAACCCATGAAATTTTTCTGGTAATGGTCTTAATGACTTTGCAATAATTTTAAAATTTAAAACTTTAATGGTTAATTCTCCAGTCATAGTTTTCATAGGATAACCATAAATTTCAATATAATCACCAATATCTAATAAAGACTTAAAAACATGAAATTGATTAACATCAAATTCCTTTTTGCTAATATAAAATTGTAATTTAGAACTAAAATCTTGAATTACTCCAAATGTTTGGCGAATTGCCATAACTTTTCCAGCAACAGTTTCTTTAAAATTAATTCCTTTTTCATGTAATTCATCATGAGAATAATGTTCATATTTTTCATGAAATTGTTTTAAAGTACAGGTTCTATCTACTTTAGTAATTTCATAAGGATTTAAACCTAAATCAACTAATTCTTGTAAGTGTTTTAAACGAATTTGTTGTTGATCATTAATTTTTTCAGAATTTAAATTATCAAATTCTAAATTATCATTATTATTTTGTTCATGGTCAAATTGCATATATTAAGTCCTTAAAATTGTAATAATTAATTATATTGAATAAAACTTGAAAAATATAAAAGAAAAAGTAGCATTTAATGCTACCTTATTTTTTGTATATAACTAATTAAATTTAACTTTAATTGCAGGACCCATTGAAGGAGAAATTACCACGTTTTGTAAAAAGTCACCTTTAACAGTACTTGGTCTTTTAGTTTTAATAATATCAATCATTGCTTTGATATTTTGTGCTAATTGTTCACTACTAAAACTTGCTTTTCCAATAACTGAATGAATATTTCCATATGAATCAGTACGATATTCAAATCGTCCTTTTTTAAATTCTGCAGCTGTTGATTTTATATCATTAGTTACAGTTTGAGTTTTAGGATTTGGCATTAAACCACGTGGACCTAAAATCTTACCTAATTTTGAAAGTTCAGGCATAAATTTTGGAGTTGTAATGATTAAGTCAAAATCCAATCAACCATTTTTAATTTCTTCAATTCTTTCACTTGCACCAACAAATTCTATACCTGCTGCTTTAGCTTCATCCTTAGTCATATTATCAGTAATAGCTAAAATACGAATTTGTTTTCCAGTACCATTTGGTAAAGAAATTGTTCCTCTTAATTGTTGTTCTGCTTTTGTTGTATCTAAATTTAATTTAATTGCAATATTAATACTTGCATCAAATTTAGCATATGAAACCTTTTTTACAAGATCAGCAGCTTCATTAACATCATAAACTTTAGTAGGATCAAATAATGCTAATGCAGCCTTCATTTTTTTATTTATATGTCTAGCCATTACTTATTTGCTCCTTCAGCATTTAATCCTTCAACACTAATTCCCATATTTTTTGCAGTTCCAGCAATCATTCTTACTGCTGCTTCTTCGTCTAAAGTATTTAAATCTTTCATTTTAGTTCTAGCAATTTGTAATGCTTGTTCTTTAGTAATAGAACCAACATGATCGGTTTTAGGATTTTTTGCACCTTTAGTAACTTTTGCTGCTTCTTTGATTAAGATTGAAGCAGGTGTAGTTTTAATAACATAATCAAAAGATTTATCTGTATAAGCAGTGATTCATACAGCAACAATCTTTCCATTCATATCTTTAGTTTGGTCATTAAATTGCTTTGTAAATAAAGCCATATTAATACCAACAGATGCTAATGCTGGACCAGGTTTAGCTTGTCCACCAATTAAATTTAATTTTGCGTAACGTGAAATTACTTTTTTTGCAGCCATTCAAGCAACACCTCCATGTTCTTTTAGTAGTCAAACGTTTATTCTTAATAAAGAAAAACTCCTACTGCTACATAATAATGAATTAATTATAACCTTTTTTGTTTAAATATTACGATGAAGCATTATTTATTTTCTTCATCCATAACAATTTCACCATTTACATCTTTTCTTACATTCAAAGCAATAATTCCAAATTCCAATTTATAACCTAATTTCTTGCATTTTTCACATAAAATACAATTAATATTGTCACTATTTTCAATAAATTTATATTGCTTTGTATCTAAATCAAAAAAATGTGTGTGAATATTTTCATCTAAAACATTTAATTCAAAACAAGCTTTTTCTTCAGCACGATTAAAGAATGCTAACAAGATTCCTAAATCTAATAAAACTGAAACATTATTATAAATTGTTGCAACAGTTAGATTTGTCCCATTTCTTGCTAAGTGTTCTTTAATCTGATTTATTGAATGGCAATGATCTCCATCTAAAAAAACACGGATTATGCGTCATCTAGTATCGGTCATTCTTAAATGTTTTTTTTGAAAAATTTCAGCAATTTTTGCTTCAATCTCTTTATGGTCTTTTAAGTGAATATTATTCATTTTCTTTATCTTTTATCCAATCTACAAATTTTTTATTTCTTAACATTGATATTTCTTGCTTATATGGTGATTTACCATTTACAAATGGAGTTTCAAGAATTTTAATCACTCCATTAGTATCTTTATGATAAATTCACTTTAATAAAGCATCAAAACCAATATAACCATATCCTAAGTTAGCATGTCTATCTTTTTTAGAACCAAAATCATTTTTTGAATCATTAACATGCATACACTTTAAATACTTTAATCCAATTGCATCATCAAATTGTTTTAAAACATTATCAGGATCTTTTACATCATATCCAGCATCTCATAAGTGACATGTATCAATACATACTCCTATTCTTGCTTGATCTTTGACATAATTGATAATTTCTTTAACATAAATAAATTTAGAAGCAATTTCAGTACCAACTCCTGCCATTGTTTCTAAACAAATACAAATATTAGTATTTTTTGTTAAAGTGTGTATTTGATTGATTGAATCTGCACATTGTTTAATTCCTGTTTGTAAATCACTATCCATATATTTTCCTGGATGTAAAACATAATATTTTACACCAAGACTATAACTTCTTAAAATGTCACTTACAATAAAGTCCACTGCGAACATTCTTTTTGTTCCATCTGGACTTGCGGGATTTACAATGTAAGGGCAGTGAACTATGATATTACTTAAACTATTGTTTTGTTTAAGTCATAATTCTTTGCCTTGCTCATATTGAAACTTATTAATATCTACTCTTTTGGTATTTTGTGGTGCTCCAGTATAAATCATAAAGCCATTTTCATCATTATCAATCGCTTCATTTACTGCACCTAAAAAATAATTAGGACCTACAAAAGAGCAAAAAGAACCTAAAATCAAATTGTATGAATTCTCATTTTCATCTATTTTTTTCATTTTTGTTCTTTTAATAATATAACCTATTTAGCTATTTTTCAATTAAGAAGAAAAAATACTTTCTCCTATTTAATAAAATCTAGTTATTTGCAACAATAACTTCTACTTTAGTTTTGTTATCTTTAAATTTTTTATATTTAACAACTCCATCAACTAAAGCAAATAATGTATAGTCTTTTCCTTGACCAACATTTTTACCAGGATAAATTCTATTTCCTCTTTGTCTATAAATAATTTGTCCTGATTTAGCTAATTGTCCATCAGAAATTTTTTGTCCTAAAAATTGAGGATTAGAATCTCTACCATTTTTAGTAGAACCAACTCCCTTTTTACTAGCAAATTGTTGTAAATCAATTTTTAATATATTTTTCATAATTTTTTTCCTTTTCAAGAAATAATATTGTTGTATTCTTTATAAATTGCATAAAGTTCACAAATAAGCATTTGTCATTTAATCTTGTTCTTATAAGAATAATCTAATAATTTCAGTTTCAAATATCCTTTTTTACTTTTAAAAAAAATTTCATTTCTTTTAAAAGTATTAATTGCACTATTACTAATTGCACTAATTGCACAACAAATTAATTGCAGTTTATTATTAGAATTTTCATGCCCAGAGATGATTAACAAAAAATGCTTATAAAAAACTTTAATCATGAATTTTAGGCATGAATTGTTTTTACTAACAATTTGGTGTATTGTTGTCTATGACCCATTCTTTTTAAATGGTGTTTTTGACTTTTGAATTTATAAATTCTTAGTTTTTTTTGTTTTCCATGTTTTAAAACTTCACAAACAACTGTTGCACCTTTTATATATGGTGTTCCAAATTGATTATTTAGCATTAAAACTTTATCAAAAGTAACTTCTTCATTTTCTTTGTTAGGTAATTTGTCAACATAAATTACATCATTAGGTTGAACTTTATATTGTTTATTACCAGTGGTAAAAATTGCAAACATACTTTCTCCTTAAATTCCACTATGTCCATATGGTATTCTAAATTCAAGAATTTAATATTGAACCATATTAAGTACATTTATTTATGTATAAATTATATATGAATTTTAAAAAATTGCTATATTTATATATAGTAGTATAAATTAAACCTTGAAAACTAAATATAAAACAAATATTGAAATAAAATCAACTTCTAAAAACAAGTATTTATTAGCAGGAGCAAGTATAAGAATTTTTGCTAGAATAATTGATTTATTCTTCTTATTCTTCTTTTTATTCTTTACTGGCGTTGCTATTTTTTATCATGGAGTTTATGATTTATCAAAGCATGAAATAACTTATTTTTCATTTATTAGTATGATGTTTGGTTATAATTTATCATCTTATCAACCTGATACTTTAAGCATCATGTTTAATGGTTGAAAATATTGTTTATTTAGTTGAGAAGTTTTCTTAGTTTTCTTTTTTTGATTTATTCTTATTCCTTTAATATTAAAAGGAAGAACAATTGGTAAATGAATTTGTCATATAACTACTATTGATCTAAATAAGAACAAAAAATTGTTTTGGTGAAGTTTGATTTTAAAAGAATTCTTTTTATGAATCTTATTGAGTCTTTTTTTAATAATTTATGGTTTTGTTTGTTTAGGATTAAATCATGAAGCTTATAAATTTAACATCACATATATTCAAAATGCAAACAATAATGGATTTAAAAGTTTTGATACAATTTATACTTTTGTCTTCTTTTTTAGTATTTGTATTTTAATTATCATTATTTTTATCTTATGAATGATTTTTAGTTCTCATAAAATGAATTTACAAGATAATATGTCTCATACAACTGTAATATATGTAAAGCAAATCAAACAAACAAAAGATAAAAATAATAAAATTAAAATGCCTAAAGAACAAATTTTACCTGGTGAAGTTAATTTAAAAGAATTAGATAAATTAATTAAAAAGGATAAAAAATAATGAATGATACATTAAATGAAAAACAAACTGAAGCAGTTACAGCAAGTTTTGGTCCGGTTGCAGTAATTGCTGGAGCAGGAACAGGAAAGACTCATGTTTTAACAAATAGATTTATTTATGTTGTAAAAGAATTTGGTTTAAAACCAGAAAGAATTTTAACTATGACTTTTACAAATAAAGCTGCTTTAGAAATGAAATCAAGGATTACTAAAAACATTAATCATTATCATATAGAGTATATTTGTACTTTTCACAGCTTATGTGTAAAAATTTTAAGACATGATATTGATAAATTAAAAAGAAATGATAATTTTAATGTCATTGATGAAGAAGAACAAACTGCATTATTAAAAGAAATTTATAAAGAAAAAGAACTAAATCCTAAAGACATTTCATACAAGAAAATGCTTTATTTAATTGATATTTGAAAGCAAGAAGAGTTTGATGGTAATGATATCAATGAAGTTTTAAATAATAATACACATTATGGATTTAATACAGTTGAAGTTTTAAGATTTGCTTATGAAATTTATTTATCTTATTTACAAAAATGTGTTCATTTAAATTTATTAGATTTTAATGATTTATTAATTCTTGCACATAAATTATTAAAGAATTATGATGAAGTTAGATCTTTTTGAAGAAGCCAATTTGATTATGTAATGGTTGATGAAAGTCAAGATATTAACCAATTACAATATGAAATCTTTGCATTATTAATTAATGATAATGCTGATTTTTTTATTGTTGGAGATCCTGATCAAACTATTTATACATGAAGAGGAGCTAATGAATCTTTACTAAGAGAAATCAAAAAACAATTTCCTAATATTCAAATAATTATTCTAGAAAGAAACTATAGATCAACCAGTAAGATTTTAAAAGCAGCAAACTTAGTAATTAGTGAAAATCCAAATCGTTTTAAAAAAGATTTATATACAACTAATGATGATGGTAAAAAACTTGTATTAGCAAGTATGGTTGATGAATATGAAGAAGGAAGTTTTGTTGCAAAAAAAATTGAAGAATTAATTAAAAAAGAAAATGCTTCACCAAAAGATATTTGCATATTATACAGAAGCAAACACTTATCAAGAAATATTGAACAAGCATTGATTGAAAGAAATATTGCATATAAAGTAATTGGAGGATATAAATTTTATCAAAGAAAAGAAATTAAAGATTTAATTGCTTATTTAAAAGTCATTAATAATGAAGATGAATTAAGCTTAAAAAGAATTGCAAATGTTCCAAGAAGAAAGATTTCATCTGAAACTTTAAGTAAATTAGATCAATATGCATTTAAAAATAAATGAACTTTATATGAAGCATTTAAAAATGTGCGAGAAATTGAAGAATTAAGTAGCAATGCTAAACAAGCATGTTTAAATTTTTATAACTTAATTGAACAATTTAAACAATACAAAACCAATCATAATTTAGTGCAATTATTAAAAAAAGTATATCAAGATTCTGGATATGAAGAATACTTAAAAAATGAAGATAATGATATTAAATTAGATTATGTACAAGAATTAATTCAAGCCATGGATTTTTATATTTCTACTCATGATGAAAAAGAAATTACTTTAAATAAATATTTACAAGATATTGCTTTATTTACAAGTATGGAAGAAGAAGTTGGAACCAAAAAAAATGAAGTTTTATTAATGACTGTTCATCAAGCAAAAGGTTTGGAATGAAAATATGTATTTTTAACAAATTTTACAGATGATAATTTTCCAAGTTTAAAAGCACAAGAAGAAGAACATGGAATTGAAGAAGAAAGAAGAATTGCATATGTTGCTTTAACTAGAGCAAAAAATGAATTGTATATTACATTAAATACTGGATATAGTGCAAGAACAAATACAAAAAGAATTCCATCAAGATTTATGAATGCAATTATGCCATATAGTGAACTTTATGAATATGCAAAAGAAAATATTATTGATTTAAATAAAAAAGCAGATGTTGAATGATATGATTCAAAGAATAGAATTGAAGCTAAAAACATGTATCATAATGAACAAGTTTATGAATATAAAGTTGGAGATAAAATCATTCATACTATTTTTGGTGAAGGAACAGTTTTAGAAGTTACTAAAAATTCTTTAAAAATTATGTTTAATAATTCTAAAACTAAGGGAATTAAGGTTTTAGATAAACAGCACAAAGCTATTAAAAGAATTATTAATTAAAAATGTGTTTTGCTAAAGAAGAATTAAGAAAACATTATTTAAGTTTAAGAAGAAATCAAGATAAAAATTTAAAGTTAAAAAATGATTCTTTAATTTTTGTAAATGTCAAAAGTTATTTAATTAAACATCAAGAATTTAAAAAAATTGGAATATATTTTAGTAATGATGAAGAGGTTGATACTTTAAATATCATTGATTGATTACTAAAAAACAAGTATGAAGTTTATATTAATAAAGTTATTAATAAAGAATGCAAAATAATGCAATTTAGTAAAATTAATACTTTAAACTTTGAAAAAAAACTTATTTATAAAAAGATTGTTCAACCTTCAAGTAATGAATTTATAAATAAAAATGAACTTGATGTAATTTTTATCCCAGTTGTTTTATATGATCAAAATAAAAATCGCATTGGTATGGGTAAAGCATATTATGATAATTTCTTAAAAGATTATTATAAACTTAAAGTCGGATTAGCATATAAAATGCAATTTTGTAATACTAATATACAAACTCAAGAACATGATGAAAAATTAGATTTAATAATTAATGAATATGGAGCAGAATAATGAAAATACTATTTATTGGAGATATTTTTGGGCATGAAGGAAGAAGAGCATGTTTGAATGAAATTAAAAAATTAAAAGAAGAAGAAAACATAGATTTAGTAATTGCTAATGCTGAAAATACTAGTAATGGTAAGGGTATTACTAAAATTCATTATGAAGAATTAATGAATAGTGGAATTGATTTTTTTACAATGGGAAATCATACATGAGACAATAAAGAATTTTATGAACTAGTTTTAAAAAATCAAAATATTATTAGACCAGGTAATGTGAATTTATTAGTATTAAATGATTATGCACACTTTAGTCATATTATCATTAAAAACAAATTAAAAATTCGTATAACTAACTTAATGGGAAGTAGTGTGACTGGAAAAAGATTTCAGGTTTTTTCACCATTTTTATTTTTTAATGAATGATTGAATGAAAATAAGAATAATGATGATGCTGATATTCATATTGTAGATTTTCATGCAGAATCAACTGCAGAAAAAGCAGCATTTTTTAGAATGTTTGATGGCCAAATTGATGCAGTGTTAGGAACACATACACATGTACAAACAAATGACAATCAAATATCTAAAAATAATACTGCATTTATAACTGATATTGGATTAACTGGAGCACATAATTCCATAATTGGTGCAGAAATGAAAGGAATTTTAAATTTCTATAAAGGAATAGAAAATAAAATGTATATTTCTAGTGCAAATGGTATTTATCAATTTTGTGCTGTAATTTTAACAATTGATGAAAATACTAAAAAAATTGTTGATATACAAAAACAATTCATTATTGAAAATAAATAGTTAGATTTTTATAAAAATTAGTTATT
>JAGBPV010000012.1 GCA_017633195.1 bacterium | reverse complement strand
GAAGTTTTTTCCATTAAAAGATCTCATTTGATATTTACAATTTTTCTTAATGTTTCTAATCTTACTTTAGAATCATCATTTAAGATAAAGTCAAAAATTTGTTGATTCTTTTTAATGAAATTTTCAGCAGCTTCTTTTGATTTAAAACTTTCAATTTTTTTTGCAAATTTATTTTCTAAATGTGTATCTAAATTTACATAACGAACATAATTATTAATTTTTATTTTACCTAAAATATCTGGAACAAATGTCATTCTAGATGCTCTACCAGGACTTTCATATTGTTTTTTTAAAACAACAATATAATCTGTATAATTATCTTCTTTAACAGCTTCTTTAATTATATTTTTACCTAAACGTTCTTTAGCCATTATGAATTTTCCTTGAAATATAAATTATTTATAATTATTATATTAGTAAATTTATATATAAAGAAGGAAATAATTCATAAATAGAATGAATATTAATAAGGGAATGTATTTAGAAAAATTAATTGATGAAACAATTAATTTTCATTATGAAGATGAAGATTTTTTCTTTATTAAATACCATACTAAAAATGCTGTTACTAAAACTCATAAATTTCTATTTATTTCTAATAATTTTGTAGATTATTTTGGAACTTATTTAAATCAATTTTTTGTAATCGAAGCAAAACAAAATAATGAAGATCTTTTCAACTTTAAAAGATTAAATGAAAAGCAAACTTTTATTTTAAAAAAATTATTCTTAATGCAAGTTAAATGCTATTTGGTTTTTTATTTTAATATACATGATGAATTTTATTTATTAGATTTTAAATACATTAATGAGAAATTATTATTAAATAAAAAAAGTATAAAGTATTGTGAAGTTAAAGAATTTGCTATTAAATTAGAATTAAGATTACCTGGAATTTTAAATATTAAAGAAGTACTAGGCAAATTATTGAAATAACAATGTTAAATAAAACTCATACTGTTTATAAATATAATGAAAATAATCCATTAATTATTTTTATACATGGATTTGCTACTACTAGCAATTACTTTTTAAATTTTTATAAAAAATACTTAGAAGAAGGATTTAATTTAATCACTATTGAATTACCTAAAATGGGAATTAATAATGATGAATTAGATCATTTTAATGTTTTGAATTATGCAATATATGTAATTAATCTTATTAAACAAAACCATTGAAAAGATTTTATATTAATTGGTCATAGTATGGGTGCTGGAATATGTGAAATAATTTGTAATAAAATTCCAAATTTAATTAAAAAATGTATTTTGTTATGTCCTATGAATTCTAGTTTTTCATTAAAATTATTAAATACAAGAAAATTATTAAAACAAGATACTTTGAAAAAAGAAGAAGAAACTTTAAAATACTTGTTTTATCAGCAAAATCATTATTTTATTAATGATATGGCAAAACAAATTTATGTTAGAAGTATGCATAATTATAAAGTAAAAAACAATTATTATATTAAGAAAGTTTACAAATCTTTTTTTAGTTTAAAATTAAAAAAATTATTGCATAATGCTGAAGTTAATAATCATATAAATACTTTAATTGTTTTATCTAAAAATGACATGTTTATTGATTTTATAAAAGCAAACAAAAAATTAAAGAAGAATCATAATTTTAAAATTTTGTCAATTAAAGAATGTGGACACATGCCTTTTTTAGAACAACCTGATATTACTAGTAAATTTATTTTAGAGTTTTTAAATGATAAAAAAGAATCAACAGAATAAGTTGATTCTTTATTTATCTTTATTTTGCAACTCTTACTTTAGCAAAACATACAACATGATCATGCAATTTGTATGCAGGTCTTAAAACTTCTATTACTTGATTTGTTTTATATCTATCACTTGGAATTTGTTCTAACACTTCCATGAAGTTATGATCAAATTCATCCCCAGGTTTAATTTCAATTTCATTAATATGCAAATCATTTAATAGATTTTTAAACATATTTAAAATCATTTTAAATCCAGTAACATAATTTTTTACTTGTGGATCTTGAGGAGAGTGTTTTAATGCTAAATCAAAATTATTAATAACTTCAATTAATTTAGCAGCATCTTTTTCAATAGCATATTTCTTTTTATCATCAAACTCATTTTGATATTTAAGTTTAATTTCTTCTTGTTTTTCATTCAAGATTTTTTGAGCTTGCTGTGCTTTTTCTATGACTTGTTTTTTATAATTTTCATTTAATTCATTAATTTGTAATTTTAATAAAGCAATTTCATGATGTAGTTTTTGATTTTCTTTTTCTAATTCTTCATTTGCTTTTTTTAATTCATTTGAATCAAGTTTTTCTTCTTCTTTATTATGTTTAGAACAAGTTGTATCAGTACATTCTTCAGCTGAATGTTCTTTATCTTTTTCTATTTCTTTAGTTTGTTCTAATTCTTCTTTATTTAGATTTTCTTTTTTTTCATTTTTACTCATTATTGATTAACCTCCTTGTTTAACTCAACATTATATTTACTTACTTCATCATTATTCATGTTTCTAGCATAAATTCTTCTTAATTCATCATGATCTTCTTTGTTATAACTTGTTGGTTTAGCATAAATAATATCAAGAACTAAATTAGCT
>JAGBPV010000065.1 GCA_017633195.1 bacterium | reverse complement strand
TGTTTTAATTGGTGGAATTATGAATACAAACTGTAGAGCTACAGAATTTGAATATTATGAAGGATCTTATTTTTATTTACAACATACTTTAAATCCAACTAGTAAACAATATGGATTAAGCAACATTGTAATTGATTATTGGCATTTTAATAATCACAGTAATAATTATGTTATTTTTAATTTTAATGATACTTGTGTAATTAGTGGCTCAATTGGATTTATTAGTTTTTTAATTATTACTATTATTTTTAATTATTATCCTGCAATTAAAAAAGAGTTGATTACTGAAAAGAAAAAGAAATTAAAAAAACAAAATAAATTAAAAAATGACTATATGAAATCAAATTTATAATGATAAACGAAAAATTAGAATTGATCATTATTTAAAACAAGTACTAAATATTACAAGATCATTTGTTAGCAACTTAATTAAAGATAAACTAGTTTTTGTAAATAATATTTTAATTAATAAACCAGGATACTTAATTAAAGAAAATGATTTAATTACTGTTTATGAAAAATCTTATGAAATTGCTAAAAATGAAAATTTAAAAATTAGATTTGATGTAATTTATGAAGATGAATATTTAATGGTAATCAATAAACCTAAAAATTTATTGTGTCACAAAACTAGTTTTAATGAAAATGATACTTTAATAGATGAATTAAATCAATATTACTTAAATCAAAATTATTGTTTAAATAATTTAAAGGATTTAAGAAATGGATTAGTTCATAGATTAGATAAAGATACAAATGGATTATTATTAGTTGCTAAAAATATTGATGTTTTTAATCATTTAAAAAAAGACTTAGAAACAAATAAAATTACTAAATTATATTATGCATTAGTTAAAAATGCATTTAGCAAAGATATTAAAGAATTTAGCATTAACTTACCTTTAAATCATATTAAAGATTCAACTAAGATTAAAGTTGATAAAAATGGTAAAGAAGCAATTACAAAAGTTAAAGTATTACAAAATTTTAAAAATGCAAGTTTAGTACAATGTAATTTACTAACAGGAAGAACTCACCAAATAAGAGTGCATTTAAGTGCTATTAATCATCCTATTTTAAATGATCCTTTATATAATACTGATCAAATAGAAGATGATAATTATCAATATTTAATGGCATATAAAATTCAATTTAATCATCCTATTACAAATAAATTTATGGAATTTGAACTTGATTTAACAGATTTATTTAAAAATAAAATTAGTATTCTAAAAAAAGAATAAAATAAGCATTTAATTATAATCTTAAAGTTAACTTCAACATTAAACAAAGAATATAATAAGAGTATTAAATTAATTAAATACTTATATATAAGAAATTAAAGAAAATGAGTAAAAATATTTTAATTGATGCAAATGCTAAATTTGCAAATTATATAGCAATCAATAATAATGAAATCACAAGAGTTTTTTGTAAAGAAATTAATCAAGATTTAACACAATGACTTGTTGAATCTTTTAAATGATTTGTATATGCTAGTAAAAATAATTTAAAAGAACTTGATACAATTTATTTTGTAAATGGTCCAGGCAGTTTTACAAATATTAGATTAAGTAATGTTTTAGTAAAAACTATTTGTACACTAAACAAGAATATTAAAATCAAAGAATTAGATCGATTAAGTTTTTATGAAGATAAAAATTTAAAACAAATTATTATTATGACTTCTTCAAGAATACAAAAATTCATTTATATTCACAATAAAAGTGAAGTTATTTTAAAAACTACATTAATTAATAATGAAGAATTTGAAGTATATAAAAAACAATTTAAAGATTATTTAATATTAGATATTACTAATGAACATTTTAATGAAGAATTTAGAGATATTAATAAATTAAATTTAGATTTATTTAAAGAAATTGATGTTGTTGATTTAAAAGCAAATTACTTAAAAGAACCAAATATTGATATGAAAGTTAAAGAAAAATAAAATTGCTATTCTTCATCTATTTTAATTGGTTTATTTAGTAAATTTGCAATATCAGTTTTTTCTTTTGAAAAGTTATTTTCAAAAATAAATGTTAAAACATAAAGTAAATATTTTCTTCTTGCATCATGATAAATACAATGACCAGCATTATTAAATTTAATAAATTTAAAATATTTATTTTTCAAAGCATCAAAGTTTTTATAAGAAAGATCATATAAAAGAATATGATCAAATTTTCCTAACATAATCATTGTTGGTTTATTAAAATTTTTAAAAAAATCATTTGTTTTAGTAACAGAAGGTTCAAGGTATTTTTTAGCAGCAAGATCATAATTAATCTTAATTAACATTGGATGCTTTGCTAATCTTTCAAGAAATTGAAGTAAAGCTCTGTGTTCATTTGATTCTTTATGAACAGTAGTAATATTTTTTGATTTAAAGACAAAATTTTTAATTTTTGTCAAATTATCTTTAATTGATGCACCTTTTTCACCAATGATAATGCTTTCATTTTTTAAAATTGAAACATTTTCTGGTGATTCTAATATATATCCAATAATACGATCAGAAATTAATCCACTTAAAAAAGCAGTAATGCTTCCACCCATACTATGTGCAATTATAATGATGTTTTTTAAATCTAGCTTTATAACATAATTTGCAATTAATTTTGCATAGTTTTCTCTGCTATTAAAAGTTGTAATATAAGGCGGAGTTTTTCCTGATCCAGGTAAATTCAATGCATAAAATGACACATCATTTGGTAAATAGTCTTTAATAAATAAATGTTTATTATAATCACTAGTAAAACCATGGATAAACAAAACATTTGATGTGCTATTAGGTTTAATTATTTCAATTGTATCATAGTACTTTTCATCAATAATCATAATGCTTATATTAAAGCAAATAATAACATTTTCAAGACTATAAAAATAAAAAACTAACATATTTATAAAAATGTTAGTTTAATTATTTTGTTATGGTGGAGAATATGGGAGTCAAACCCACGACCTCCTGAGTGCAAGTCAGGCGCTCTATCAACTGAGCTAATTCCCCATATGGTGGATGTAAGTGGACTTGAACCACCGACCTCACCCTTATCAGGGGTGTGCTCTAACCAACTGAGCTATGCTTCCATCATTAAGTTTAATAACAAATAGAATTATACATTATTTTTTCAAATATAAAGAATATTATTAAAATATTAACAATATGTATATTTTTTATTCAGTTTGTTTATTATTCTTACCAATTTTAAATAGATCTATTCAAATATTTAGTAATAAAAAAGAATATTCACTAAATTATTTAATTTATTCATTAATTCCATTTACATTAATCTTGTCTCCTTTATTATCAATTAATGCATTAAATTATTTAGATACTAATGCAATTAGTTGAACAATATTTAGTATAGAAATTTTTATTTTTTTAAGTTTATGTAGTATTAGTAGTATTAATTTTTATAAAAAATCATCAAAAAAAGAATATTTAAAAAATTTAAAATATTTATTTTTAAGTTCCATTATTCCATTTTTGTTTACTTTTATATTTTTTTTAAGTTTACTTTTTATCCAAATTCAATTTAATGATCAAATTGTTTATAGTCAAGTTGGTGCTTATTTTCATCATAATATTAAAAGTTTTGATGGATATCATGATTTATTAATCTATTATAAAAATACTGCTTCATATTTTGTAAACAGTGTTTTAAGTATTAATTCAATTATTGGAATGTATGACTTATTATGAACATTAATTCCAATCATTTTAGTGATTTATGGAACTAATGATTTCTTGTTAAATTATGCAAAAAATCAAGAATATAAAAAATATTATTTATATACTTCAATAATTCTATTAGGAATCTTTTTATTAGGATATGGCTTTTTTTGATGTTATGGTGGTGGTAATGTTTTGTTACAAGCAAGCATTATTTTCTTATTAATTTATTTCATTAAACAAAAAACTAATATTAAAAGTTTTTTTGTAGTAAGTGCTTTTTTAATTTATTTTTCACCAACTGGAATCTTACTAACAATTGGATTATTAATGACTTCATTGCTTTTTACGTTAATGTTTTATAACATTAAAAGTTTATTTTATTGATTAAGTTATTTTATATATGGTCTTGGTGCAATCTTGTCAATTTGATTAAATCATGAATTATATATTTATTTATTGTTTGATTGTTTAAGTTTAATATATTTCTTATTTGTCTTTATTTATTTTAATCATTACAAATATCAATGATTAAATTTAAATTTTAAGAAAGTTTATGATAATTACAATAATAATGTGCATGAAGTTAAATTTAAAGAATTAACTTGATTATTTAAGAAACAAAATTTTTATTATATTTTGATATCTATCATGATTTTTTGTACAATTATGACTTTTGTTTTATATTTTACTTTTTTACAATCTGTAAATATCTTTGTAGGTTTAAATGTGATTGCTTTTGTAATTAATGTAATTTTAACAATTGCATTATCATATAAATTAATCAAAAAAAATGAATTTAATCAAACTTTGTTTATATTATATTTTTTAATGATTGCAGAACTAATTACTGCTGTTGTTTTAAATTATAAATTTGTAAATAATCAATCAATATGAAGAATTTCTTATTTATGTATTGGATTTGAAACTCCAGTTTATTATTTAGCAATCTTTGCAATAACTTACTATGTTAATTTTATTAACAAAATTAAATGAGAAAAAGTTAATAAATTATTACATATTAATAATAAAAAAGTAATTTTTAAAAGTTTAATACATGGATATTATGATGCTAAATATATTGCATTCAATTCATGCTTAATTTTAATTTCATGTATTTATGTTGGTTTAACAGTTCCTAGTTATCCATTAAGTATAAGCAGTAATATACAGCAAAATAAGACATTTTTTAATAACATTCAAACAAAGCAATTAAATGTAATAAAACAAATGATTAATATTAATACAAATATTGTTTCAGATGAACCAATCTTTACTTATTTAACTACAGCAAAAAATGCTGATATATATTTTTGTTTTAATCTGAATAAAAATGAATTAAGTTTAAATTTAAAAAATTGAGGTACTAATAATTTTTATAATCCAATTGATCCATGAAAATTAAGTATCTTTGGTAGTTTTAAACAAAGTATTTATCAATATATGATTAATTATTATTGCCCAAATAAGAATGTAAATATCAATGAACAATTAAATAAAATCTATATGAACATAAATACAAGCAGTGCAGTAAAAAACTTTATGCAAAATACTTTTTATAAAAATTATGAAAATAATTTTAAAAAAATAATAGAAATAGCAAATTCAAGCAAAAAAACACAAATTGATTATTTTGTATTTAATCCAAATAGTAATGTATTTAAAGCATATGAAAATGATGGAATTATTCATTGATTATTAAATGATATGCACTATTTAAAAATGACTTTTAATATTAAAAACATTAATAATACAAACTCATTGTATATAATGAAATATTATGGCTAATTTTAGTTTTAGTGAACATTGTGTCGTGCGCTTTAAACAACGTGGTAAAAATAAAAGACAAACAGATTTATTTGATGTTTATAGTGAACTTGCTAAAGTAAAAAATGATGCAATTTTGTGCTATGTGTCACATGATCAAATTACACAATATTATGAAGTTCCTGGATACAAAGATTTGTATTTTGTAGTTAACAAAACTAATAATGTTTGTGTCACGATAAAAACTTTAACATATAAACAAAAATTAGAACTTGATTACCCTAAAAATTCTTAATCTATAATTCATTCAATATTATAATTATCAATAATTACAACATCATCTTGATTAAATTGATGTTTCTTTAAAACTTCATTAAGTTTTAAACTTCGCATTTTTTCATTAAATCTTAAAATATTATCTCTTGTATCATGAGGAATCTTATTGCTTCAATATGCAAGAATTGGATGAGAAATATGAGCAATATGATTTTCATCATAACAAATTTTTAAAAAGTCATCATCAATATTTTTATAATATTCTTTTTCATTTTTGATATCTTTTAAGTTATCTAGATTAATAACTTGATTATCTTTTAAAATTAAAGTAGGTTCAGCTTCTAATACATTATTATTTTGATTTAATTGGATAAATTCTTTTAGAACAATCTTTAAAAATTCATCCAAATTAAATCCAGTTTCACAACTTATAAAATATACAGGTTCATTTTTTAAATAATTTTTTAATTTCATATATTGTTCTTTTGCATTTTCTACATCTGCTTTTGTCACAACTGTGATAATCTTTTTTTGTGAAATCAAGTCTTTATAATTACTTAATTCTTCTTTAATAGTTTCATATGAAGCAATAATATCTTCATTATCTAACTCATTAGCAGAAACTAAATGTAATAATAATTTACATCTTTCAATATGTCTTAAAAATTCATGTCCTAAACCTTTACCATTGCTTGCTCCTTCAATAAGTCCAGGAATATCACAAAAAATAATTTTTTCATTATGATAAAAATATGTTCCTAATATAGGATGAATAGTAGTAAAAGCATAATCTGCAACTTTAACATCAACATGACAAATTGTTTTTATAAAAGTACTTTTTCCAGCATTAGGTAAACCAACTAAACCAATATCTGCAAGATACTTTAATTCAAAAGTAACATGCTTATCTTGCCCAATTTCTCCTCGTTCATATAAATATGGTGCTTTATTACTACTTGATTTAAAACTAGCATTTCCTTTTCCACCTTTTCCACCTTGACAAATAAGAAATAATTTCTGATCTTTATCCATATCAACAATCACTTCATTATTTTCATCATATACAACTGTACCAACTGGAACTTTAATAATCTTATCTTTTCCATTTGCTCCAAAGCAATTTTCACTTTGTCCATTAATACCATCTTCTGCTTTAATATATTTAATGTATCTTAGATTTGATAAAGTACTTTCATTGTGATCTGCATATAAATATACATTCCCACCATTTCCTCCATCTCCTCCAGCTGGTCCACCAAATTCAACATGTGCTTCTCTTCTTCAAGCAATCATTCCATCTCCACCATTTCCAGCTTTTAATTCAATCTTACATTTATCAACAAATTGCATGATTATTCTTCTTTCTTATTTTTCTTTTTATTTCTTAAATTAATTTCATTTTCATCAAGTTCAATATAATTAGGTTCTTTATTTTGTTTAATTTGTTCTTTTCTTTTATTTCTTAAAATATTTGCTTCTTTTTGGACTTTTAAAGTTTCATCAGTTAATTGCAAATAATAATCAGTTTGATCTTTAGAAGTTTTTAATAATAACATCACAATTCTATTAGCAATAAAAAAACCAAAAACGCTACTTAAAGCAGCAATAATAATTCTAGCTAAAATAATTCATGCACCATGATCATGAAACATATTATTTTTAATATTACCAACAGGAATTACTGCAGTAATTAATAACATTACAAAAACTAAACAACAAGTAAAAGAAAAAGAAATGACATCATAATTAATTCATTTAGTAAATTTAAATAGGAACGGGCATAATAAACTTCAACAAAGATATGGAACTATTACTGCTGCAATAGTTGGAGAGTAATATGAATAATTAAAATTTACTAAATTAATTGTGTTGTATCCATTTAAAGGCACTTTAATTAAATGTAAACTTAAATCATAACAAGCAAGCCTAATTCCATCATATACATGATGTAATGAAACTATTAAATTTAAATGCTGTATGATTTGTGAATTTGTTCCACTTGCTATTATTCCATATGCAGGAAATACTAAAAAATCATAACTAAAATTAATATAACCAAAAAATAACCATAAGATTAGTCCAGGTATAATGATAAAAAGTAAACAAAACAAAAAAGTGTTTAATGGTTTTGTTCTAAAAGTATTTGTGTTTTGATTATGAAAAAAACGCATGTTTATATTTTATTCAAAAATATAAATTATCGTTATTATCTTGTTGTTTGTTTGACAAAATCTCTTGTAATGCTTTTATATATTTTTCAAAAGAATTTGCAATTTTTTGTTTTCAATTGTTATTATTTTTAATGATTTCTTCAATATTCGCTTTGTTATTTTTGCAATTTTCTCTTATTTCTTTATTCTCTATAAAATCTTCTATTTCTTCTTTATTTTTATAAATTAAAATAAATGCTTTTTGTTCTTTGAAATCTTTTCTTTGTCTTCTTACTTCTCATCCATCAAAAATTTTATTATCAATTATTTTATTAAATTCAATTTTAATTTGATTAAGAATATGTTTTTGGTTTAATATTGAAATAATAGATTTATATTTTTCTTGTCCTTCACAATCATTATCAAATATAAAGAATTTTGGTTTAATTTCTTTTAGTGAATTATTTTTCTTATCATTTTTGGACAATCAACTTAAAAATTGTGTTCTAACACCAACAGCACCATTTATTAATTTATTAAATTCTTTGTTTAAATCATCATTATGATCACTAGAATGTTTATTAAATTTAAAATTATTTGCAAATCTTATATTGAAACTAATAGTTGTTTTAGAACCTTCTTCATTTAATTCTTGAATTGCTGTATTTAATAAGACTTTATCTGATCTACCTTCAACTCATATATCATATTCATCAATAAAATCTTCATAATCCACATGTAAACTATTATTAACAAAATCTTGAATCGAATTATAGTTTTTAAAAGAAACTGTTTCTTTATCATCATTCATATTAATTAATGTATCAGTTTTAATATCTATGCTGTATGGAATAATCTCTGAATGTGTTGATATAAATATTTGTCCATAAGCATTTTCTAAGCATTTTTTTAAAAAATTTAGTATATTTGAAATTCATCATGGATGAAAACTTAATTCTATTTCATCTATAAAATAAATCATATTAATTTGATGGATTATATTTAATTGATCAAGATAATTCTTGTAATAATCATTAGTATTTGCAAATTTATAAAAAAGCATCTTAAGGAAAAATATACTTTCATAAAGAAATTTTTTCTCACCAGTACTTAGTTCTTCATAATAAAGATTGTTATTATCTTTTTTGAAATGAATCTTATTTTTTGTAATCTTATCTAATTCTAAATAACTTACATCTTTATTAGAAGCATTCTTTAAAAACTGATTTATTGCTCTTGCATAATTATTTAATTTAAATAAATTTATATCTAATTTAGAAAAATTATATTCAATGTTTTCTATATTAAATTCTTCTTGATAAACATTTAATAAAAATTCTTCATATGATTGGTTATTTTTTATGTTGTCAATAAAATCATGATAATTTTTTTCATCATTATTTAGTATGTCATTTTCTGAATTTAAGACCTTATTTTCATCCTTAATTGGATCTAATTTATTTTTTAGATCTTTATTCTCTTTTCTTAATTTTTCATTTTCTTCAATTAATTTTAGAATATGACTTTTATTATATTTGTCATTATTTATTGATAATTCTTGCAATGTATGAAAATAATAAGTATATGGAAGATCTTTTTTTAACATACAATATATAGAATTCAATTCTCATAAAGAACTCATAGAAGTAGAATTTGAATATATTGTTTTTAGAAATTTATTAGATATATTTTTATTTAATTCTTCATTATTTATTGGATTCTTTTTATCATCAAATAAATTAACTTTATTAATCTCTATCAAATAAACATAAGTATTAGAAAAATTGGGGTATGTATTCTTATCATCATCAGAACTTTTTTCTTGATTAAAGCTTGTAGAAATATGTAATTTAAAATATAATACTTTATATCCTAATTCATAATTTATTTCTTTTTTTAAATAAGAATTAAACATTGAATATTCTTTTTTAGATAATTCTTCTTCTTTAGGTGTGATTGTATATTCATACTCTATTTCATATTTTCATGCATTAAGATAAAAATCATTATTATGTTCTATTTCTTGTTTTGTAAAATATGTATGATTGTCCTTACTTATTTCTTTATATAAAAAATGTTTTTTATCATTAAGAAAAATAAAATCTGTAAGTTGTTTTAAGATATTGATTAATCTGGTTTTTCCAGATCCATTTTCTCCAACAATGATAACAGTACTTGCAACATCATTAGATCTTGTAGTAAAATCAAACATCTTGTTTTTAAAAACTGGATCATTAACAAATTTAATTGATTTAATTTTTAACATGCTATTTTTAATTTTAATAAGGTTTATAGATATATTACCAACACTAACTTAATAAAATAGTTTTTTTAACATAAAAAATCAAGACATTCGTGTTTTAGTCTTGAATCTTTTAATATTAAGAACTTGTTTAATTAAATATATCTACTTACTAAATTATTAACATCACCATATTGATAATGAATTTCATCTAAATACATATCAACTTTAATAATTCCATTTTGTAACAATACTACTCTATTTGTTAATTTTTCAACTTCTAGCATATCATGTGAAACTAATACAACTGTAATCTTGTTTTGTTTAGTTCATTCTTGAATAAAGTTTTCTAATTCATTTCTTATTTGAATATCTAATCCTGTAACTAATTCATCTAAGAATAAGACTTTAGGTTTATGCATTAAAGATAACAAAACATTTAATCTTTGTTGTTGTCCACCTGAAAGTTTCTTAGCATCAGTTTTATAAAATTCTTTAATTCGAAAAACTTCTAGTAATTTGTCAAATTCAAGATCACTCATTTG
>JAGBPV010000064.1 GCA_017633195.1 bacterium | reverse complement strand
TACTATATTGCAAAATATTATTTTTTAATACATTAATCATTAAATAATATGAACTTGTTATTGTTAAAGAAGTTAAACTGTAAGTTAATGGAAGTTCTTTTAGATTATTATTTAAAATTCCAGAAGCAAGGATTTTATTAGAATTTGTACTTACTCATTGATATTTAAAAATATAACCATTATTAGTTGATGAAAAATCATTATTTGCTCAATAATTATTACTATCTAAAGGCTCGAATGCAATTTCAAGTGCAACAATTTTTTGAAAGGAATTGTTATACTTTTTTATTTGAAAAGTATAACTTTAAATAATTATGAAATATTATTAATTAAATCTAAAATCAAGAAAATTAATCCAGTATCTATATAATGAAAAATACTTTCAATTACTAAAATTTCAGAAAGATTAAAAATTAATAAATCTACAATTTCACGAGAAATAAAAAGAAACAGCAATTTTGGAATTTATGATCTTGAAATTGCAAATAAAAAGCTTCTAATCCACATTCACATAAATACTTTTTTAACAATATGAAATAAAATTTACAAATTTCTTTTCAATATTTGCAACTTATTGCTGTATAAACATTAAAGTTCCAAAAGTTAAAAAACTTTGTTTAAGACAGATTTTTAATTTGATTAATAGTTGTAATTGAATAATAACTGCAAAATATAGAAAAAGTGAAATTTTTTAGAATAAATTTATCAAAAAGAATTAACAATAAATATGTCTTTCTCATATTATTAAGGACTAAATCTACTAATTTAAGGTAATTTTATGGTGATTAAGAAGTTGATTTAATTATTGGAAGCAAATATAAAAATCATAATCATCTTTTAACATTCGTTGAAAGATAAAGTAAAAAAGTATTTATTACAAAAGTTAAAAATAAAATCCATTCAAAATTAATTGAGTAATCAAGAAACTTATTGAAACAAATAAATAAACTTTATGTGAGAAGTATTACATCTGATAATGGTTTTGAATTTGACAAAATTGGGATTTTAGTTAAATGATTAAATTGTAAAGTTTATTATTGCAATCCTTATGCATCATATCAAAGATACTCAAATGAAAATGTAAATGGAGTAGTTAGAATACTGTATAAAAAGACCACAAATTTTAATGAAATAAGTGATCAAGAAATCTATGAATTATAAGAAAAAAATCAATATTATCCCACTCAAAATACTATGATGAAAATCAAGCAATGAGAAGTTTAATGAAATAGCAAATTAGTATTCAATAAATCAATCTTTTAAAGTGTTTTTTAATTTTCTTAAAAAAATGCTGTTGCAGTTGAAATTGCATTTAGGGATAAAAAAATAATTTTTCATGCTATAACATAGAAAGAATAGGAGTATATACATATGAAGAAATTTATAAAAATATTAACAAGTGCTTTTTTTATGACATCATTATCAAGTGTTGCAGTACTTACACCAATTGAAGTTACTAGAAATAATGATATTAATAGCAATCAAATAATTAAATCAAATATCAACAATAAACAAATTGCATCTCAAAGTACCACAAATATTGATTCAATATTATATAAAGTTCCTGAAACAAAAGTAGAAAGCATGATAAATAATTCATTAAAAAATAATGCAATATTTCTACAAAAAACATCAAATTATAATAAAAATCAAGTAATTATTCAAAATCAAGAGGCAAAAAATAATAGAAAAATTAATTTTCAAACATCATATTTTTATTATTCAGTACCTACTCAAACTCAAAATACTCAACAAATTTCTGATTCTGTATTTAATAATATCCAAAATTTATTGAAACAATTAAGTAAGTTGAAACCATGAGCAACAAGAATGGAATTAGATGCTTCTGCACAGTGAGCAGTTGCAGCAGCAGAAGCGGCATCTATACCATTTTTTGGATGAATAGAACTTATTAACTATAATCCTACAATTGTTCTTCCTGCAATTGCTGATTCAGTAGCAAAAGCAATTGCATGAACAACTTATGATCAACTGAATAATACTTTAAATCAAATAATCCAAAATTGACAACAATTAAAAAATGATATAAAAAATTTAAAATCGATATTTAATGGATTTAAAAATAATTTAACAAAATTAGATTTTTCATTAATAACTGCCAATGTTTTAAATAATGCTTATGAACAAGCGGATCCAGTTGATAAAGCAGCAAATGAAACAATTGACATTGGATTTACTATTATAGACAGTATAATGTCTTTAACAAAGATTATTTTATTTAATTTGGGAGACATTAACATTTGCATATATCCCTAAAAATTATCTTAAATGGTAAAACTAAACAAAGTTGTCATTTTTTATAATTATTTTTATTTGTAGAAAGGAAAACAAAACATGGTAAATTTACCAAATTTCAAAGATGAAAATCAAAAAGTATTACGTCAATTATTATAGTAGACGTGGATATTCCATTTGGACAAAAATAACTTTAAACAATGAAGAGTTATGATGCATTTATGTCCAAACAATTAAAACCAAATGAGTGAATTTAACTATGCAATCTATATGAATTAAATAACTGTAAAAACTCTATGAATTGAATATGCAAAATACAAGATTGTTACTAATTCAACAAAACCATGATTTAAACAAAAATACAAAAAGTTTTTATGCCATAATAAAGATATGAATTCATTAATTTCAATGACTGGTAAGACAGCAAAAAAAGGTAGTAAGGCTGGTAAAGCTAAAAATACACAAGATAAGCAAGAGATTTAAAAAGAGTGTCTTCAAGAAATTTGATATGATGAACTTTCTAATTTAATCAGCGAATTAGTAGATAATGGGGATAAAAATTAATAGACAAACTTAAGGAAATTACTAAAAAGTCCAAATTATTTTCTAGAAAAATGAGTAGCATTTTGAATGTTTCAAAATCTACAATTTGTAATATTTCAAATTATCAATTTCTCAATATCATTCTACCTAAAAAAGCAATTAATTATATGAGAAAATAATTGACATTTTTAATTGATTAAAAGGTTGACGTGGTAGAAAAGGTAACTAAATATATTAATAAAAAAGAAAAATCTAAGATTTTAGGCATACAAGTTGGTTAAATTATGAATACTTAGGCTATTTTGTGGTATTAGAATAGCAAAAAAGATCAAAGAACTTAAAAATACAAAAGTTGAAATTACTAACTTAGTATTAAGAGATTATGATAATAAAAATCATGAGCATGAGATAATTGCAACAGATGTAACTTATCTGCTAAGAACTTGAGATTCTAAACAAAATCATCTTTATCTTTAAGAAACAATCAGTCACAAAACTAAAGAAATATTAGGTTCAAATTATCTATGAATAATGATACAAACTTAGTCATAGATTCATTTAAATCAATTAAGGATAAACCAATAAATTCAATAGTGAATTCTAATCATGGAAGATGTTATTCATTTTATGAATTTATTAAAATGTTAAAGGAATTTAATTGAAAAAAATCAATGTCTAGAGCTGCAAATTCTATTGATAATAAAGAATTTAAATTCTAATTTAGTATTTTAAAAACTAAACTTGTATATAAATTAAATATTAAGCAAATGACATCAATGAATTGAAAAATAAAATTGATGATTTTATTCATTATTACAATAATGTAAGAATTCAAGAAAAATTAAATTGAATGACACATACACAATATACAAATAATTTATAATAATAAAAACATGAAATTTGACTTTTTTCCAAATCTCATATCCATGTCTATATGGTAATGATATTTTTAGATTATGAGTAGTATCAAGTAACTGAATGAATGATGTTAGAATTAGTGAAGAAATCATGAAACAAGTTGCTGAAAGTTACAAAAAAAATAAGAAACACTTTATTTAGATATTCTTTAAGTAATTTATATGATTTTAATCCAAATGAATATTTACAAAAAGAATTGGGATTGAAAGACTTATATATCTTAAAAAAGTTACTCAAGATAATTTAAATAAAATTATTGATTGATTTAATGAATATAATTTACTTGATAATACTAAAAGCATTAATAATATTACAAATAATCTAAGCAATTGGTATTTTCATATTATTAAAGATGTTCTGTATTGTGGTTCATTAAATTCAAAAAGAAGAAAGCAAATTCAAACAACTAAACTTGGACATAATATTTACGCAGAAATTAAATTTTGTGTACTTTGATTATATAAGTATTTTCTGTATTGTGATGGTGCCATTCAATTTAACTTTTCTTGAATTCTTACGTTATTGTAATAATTGATGAAATTCGCAAT
>JAGBPV010000063.1 GCA_017633195.1 bacterium | reverse complement strand
GTTCCCATAAATATTATTTTCATACTTGTATATCATTTTATAATATACAAAATTTCTTGTTTGTGCTATATTTAAATTGCTGGATAGTTTTGTAAATTTCTACCCAGCAAAAATTATTTTTATTTTTTCAACAAATTAAGTTGTTTTCTTTCTAATTAGAATTTTAATTTTTTAACTTTTTTCTGTTTTATTCTCTTTTTATTGTTTAATCATTCATTTATAACAATTGTTCTTTCAAATTTTTAATAACTTTTATTAGTTTTTAATTAGTTTTTATAATTCGTTTAATATTTTTAAAAATTTCATTATTTATTTTCTATAATAGTTTTTTAAACATTGCTCCTTAAATTTATTCAAATAAATTAATTTATTTTTGTTTTTAATACATAAAAGAATTCTTTATAAAACACCATTTTTATGGTGTTTTTTTCTTTTTTAATATACCTTTTTTCTTAGTTTTTGCTTTTATTTTTAATATATATAAAAAAAATATTTTTTTAACTATAATTATAAGTAATTTATATATTTAACTTTTTTAATTATGATATTAAAAATAAAGGCTAAAAAAGAAGCCAAAGAACAAATAAAAAATCAACAATTTGGTGGTAAAGAAGATAAAGCAAAACAGATGTATGCAAATGCACCTGTTTTTGTTGCTTTAATGTATGTTGCTTTACCTGGAATATTAATTTCTTTTATGCAAGGAATGTTTATTTTTGCTGATCAAATTATGATGGTAAATTTAATTCCAAGTGCAAAAAGTCCTAGTTTACATGATTTATTTGGTCAAACTAGTGATAATATTCAAAATTTTACAAATGCATGAAATTATTATTTTCGTGGAGGAAATAGTTACAAAGATCAAATTTCAGCATTTAGTATTGATAGTTTAGTAAGATTTACAGTTTCATTAATTACTCCTGGTTTATATATATTAAATGCTATTACTATTCTTATTGGAATGGGTACAGCTGTAAATTTCTCTAAAGCAATTGGAGCAAGAGATAAAGAAAGAGCTTATGATGCATGAAGTACTGGTGTTATAAGTACAATTTGTGTTTCAGTTGTTTCATCATGTGTGATTATTGGTATTGCAGGATTGTGAATTACTGGAAGCGCTGGAAGTGTACAATCTGATACTTTGCAAAAAATCTTTAATAACAATTCAGTAAGTTTTTCAAACTCTGAATATGCTAAATTTTTACAAAGTAGTGATTTAAATAATTCTATGAAATTAGTTTATCCTGCAGCAGCACAAGATCCCAAAGAATTTTCAAGTACAACAATTACAATTCATCCCTTAAAAACCATTAAAGAAAATATTGATGGTAAATTAATAGAAATAACTCCACAAATGATGATTTCAGATCCTTATAAATATGTTTATTTACCTTTTTATCAACAATATCATGCAAAAGCAGTTTACTGATCAGTAATGTATTTAAGAATTGATGCTGGATTTAATATTTTTGCATGTTTTAATCAATATTTTAGTTTAATGATTCGTGCTGAAGGAAGACAATTTTATCCTGCATTTTTAGCAACTTTAGCAAATGCAGTAAATATTGGATTAGATGCAATCTTTATTATGGTTCTTAAAATGGGTGTTTTTGGTTCAGTAACTGCTTTAGTTATTGGATGAGCATTTAATGTTGCATTATTCATTGTTTATATTGCAGTAATGGAAAAAAGAAAAAATATTGTGACATATTTAAAATTCAGCAGAATTAGATTTAGATATTTTAAATGAGAAATTCTTTGAATAGCTGTTGGAATTGGTATTGGAGCATCAATTTGAAATGCAGGAATTGCTTTACAAGGTTCATTGCAAAACATTACTTTAGCTCAAACAACGATCTTAACAGATTTACCTTATTCACCAAGTTATTATGTTGAATTAAATGGTGCAATGTTACCAATTGTTAACTTAACCTTTACAGCATTATATGGTACAGTTCAAGGTGGAAGAGCGTTAGTTTCATATAGTTATGGAGCTAGAAAATATGATCGTGTTAAAAAAGAATATTGAATGTCTTTAGGAATAGCATTAATTTATGGTGCAGCAATGTATGGAATCATTGCTTGAGGAATTAATGAATACTTATTAGATGGATTTAAGATTACTGAAGGTATTCCTGATCCTGAAAATGCTTATAAATTTTTAAAGAATGCTGAATACTTTTTAAGACCAAGTATTTTACAAATATTAACTTATGCTTTTGCAATGCCAGGAATCTTATTGTTCCAATCAATTGGTAAAATTATTAGTGCTTCAATTACTTCTGCATTAAATGGATTTATTTTTAGTTTTGTTTCATTATATATGTGTCAAGCAATTGCAGTATCAATGGCACATGCAGGAAATAATTTTGCAGGTATGGATGTATTTTTATATGCTTTACCTATTGATAGTGCAATGTCTGCAGTTGTTTGTTTTGTATGATCTTCATTATATTTAACTTTTAGATTAGGTAAACCAACAAGAATGCAAGTTAATAAAATAATTAAAAGAATTAGAAGTATTGATTTTTCATTATCAAATGATCCAGTAGATAAAACAAAAACTTTACCAAAAGCATTTGTGATAATTACAAAAAATAAAAATGAATTTATCAAGCAAAAAAGTCAATAAAGTTTTTAAACAAGAAGTTTCAAAAGCAAAAAGTATAATAGCGATCTATTGCTTAATAGATC
>JAGBPV010000062.1 GCA_017633195.1 bacterium | reverse complement strand
TTCTAAAATTGTTTTTTCTTCATATTCTTCTTTAATACATTCATTAAAATTATTTGTAATTTGTGTTTTGATGTTTTTATAAAGATTATTATTCAAATCATTTCTTTTTTTAACTATAATTGGTGTATTAAATAAATGAAGAAAATTACTTGATAAATCTTCTATTTTACTTAAAAATTTATTTGTAGTATTTGCATTTAATTTTTTTATATTACTATTTATTTCACATTCATTATTTTTTGTATTTATTAGTTTTTCTTGTTCTTTATTAATATTATTTGCTTTTTTATTTAGTAAATTAGCTTGATTAATATAACTTTCTAATCTATTTAAAATATTAAAAAATAGTGTTTTTTCTTCTTCATTAAATGATGATATTAATTCAGAAAAAGTTTTTAATTTATTAAAGATTTTATTTAATCTATTTAAAATGTTTTTATGTTTCTCTAGAGATTGAAAATTGTTATTTAAATAATCATTTAAATCAACTAAAATATCTTTCAAAATACTAAATTCTTTATTATTTAGAAAGAATGAAAAATCTAAAGTTTGTAAAAAACCAATACTATAATTTTCATTATTTTTAAATAAGACATAGATATTTTGAGATAATTCTTGTTTAATAGTTAAATCAATTTTATTAAAAAATAATTCATAATCTTTATTCCAAATTTTTGAAGAAAAAAATAATGAAAATAAATTGTTTTTAATCAAAAACTCTAAAACTAATTTATTCATTTCAATACAAGTTTGATTGTCAACTTTATCTGATAAAACTAATAACAAATAAAAAACTGCATCAATTTGCATTAAATATTTATTATTTTTAGTAATTTGTTTTATTAAATTTTTTAAATCTTTTTCATATTGACTATTAGTTTTAAAGTTAGTATATAAAAAATAAAAAATTAAATATTCATAATAATCTTTTTGAGAATTAAAATTCTGTTTTTTTAATTTTTTCTTAAATTCTGGATGGTTTTTAATAAATTCTTCTTTATTAGAAAGATCAAAATTTTTTAATAGTTCTTTGTATTCATTAAGCTGATTAATATTAATTTGTGATTGATTTGATTTGATTTTAGTCATAATTTAAATAATTTTTAATAAACAATCATCTAAATAATTAATATCTTTAATAATTAAGTGATTGTTTTTTATATAAACATCATCTTTAATTTGTTCATAAAAAAATTTGTATGCTAAATAGTTTCTTTCAGAATTTAAATTTAAACCAAATTTTGTTCTTAAACCCATAATTAAAAGATGTTGGTATAATTCTTTGTTATTATATTTTATTGTTGTTTTATTTAATTTCAAAATGCTTTTATCATAACTATAATATATATTATTTTCAAATCCATAAGCACCACACCCAATTGCTTTTCAGTCCTTATTTAATCAATAAGCTAAGTTATGTTTACTATACAATTCTTCTTTGCAAAAACTAGCAACTTCATATCTTTCATATCCTAGTTTTTGTAAATTCTTATTGATATATTCATATTGAATTTGTTCATTGTCATTATTTAACTTATAGTTTTGTTTAGTTAATATTGCTCCTTCTTTTAGTTCTAAACTATAAAATGAAACATGTTTGATATTTTTATTACACAAAAAAGAAAATGCATTATCTAAATCTTTTAGTTTTAATAAAGGCAAATTATATATAAAATCACATGAAATGTTATTGATATTATTTAATCTTAATCAATCTATTGTTTGATTAACATCTTTCATACTACTGTATCTATGTAATAATAAATTAATTTGATCATTAGTAGTTTGAACCCCTAATGAAACACGATTAACATTATTCTTTTTTAAAATTTCTATTTGCTTTAAAGTAACTAATTCAGGATTTAATTCAATACAAAATTCATATAAACCTTTTTTATCTAAATATAGATTTAAAGTTTGCAATAAATAATTTAAATTAATATTACTTAAAGCATTAGGAGTTCCACCCCCTATATAAATTGTTTCATATTGATTAAAAGTAGATTCTTCTTTAATTTGATTAAGAATTAAATCTAAGTATTGTTTGTGTAAAGTATGATTAGATGATTTAATTCTAACAAAATCACAATAAGTACAAATAGATTTACAAAAAGGAATATGAATATATAAATGTCTAGTCATTTTTAATGAAGTTTTCAATTACTTTTTGATATTTAGTTCATTCTTTATAATTATTTAATATTAAACAATTGTTTTCATATCTTTTGTATCAAGATAATTGGTGTTTAACATAATGATTTGTATCATAAATGATTCTTTGTATATCTAATTTTTCATTATTTAAGATACTGTTTAAAATAGTTTTATATCCAATTGCTTTAATTGCATTATAATTTCACAAATCTGGATAAATATCTAAAAGATCTTTAACTTCTTTAATTCATCCTTTATTTAACATCTTTTTTATTCTTAAAGCATTTTGTTCATTTAATATTTGTTTATTTAGTGGTTTTAAATAAATAAACAAGGTTTCATAAACTAATTTGTTTCTATTTTTATTTAAAGTAATTGATTCATGAAATTGTAAATAGTAATTTAAAGCAGTCATTACTCTATTACGATTATTTTTGTGTAATTTATTTGCACTTAACAAATCTTTTGTTTTTAGCAATTCATATAATTCTTCATTATTATAGTTTTCATACTTATTAGAATTATCAAAGTTTGATGGTAAAGTATAATCATAAATTACACTATCTAAATACAACATACTCCCACCAACAATAATTACAGGTAAAGTGCTACTATTTATAATATTTCTTGCATATGTTTGAAAATCAAAAATGCTGTATTTTTCATTAATAGAAATTAAATTGATTCCAAAATATTTTTGTAAGTTTAATTCATTAATTACGGGTTTGTTTACACCAATATTTAACTCTTTATAAATTTGAAAAGCATCAGCACTAATAATATTTAAATCATATAACTTACTTAAAATTAAAGCAAGATCAGTTTTACCAATTCCTGTTGGCCCTAAAATTGCTATAACTTTTTTATTCATTTACTTTAATTCCATCAAAACTAAATTGTGAAACCTTAGTAATTTTTACTTTAATAATTTTGTTAATGTCAGTTTCATTACCTTTAAAATTAACAACTTTTCAATTAGGTGTATATCCCATATACATATCTTCACCTTTTTTAGCTTTTGATTCTACTAAAACTTCTTGAATTGTATTTAAGTATTTTTCATTATTTTGTTTTGCATACTTTTTTACTAAATCATTTAAAGTATCAAGACGATTTTTCTTAATTTCATATGAAATATTATCAGGCATTTTTGCTGCTGGTGTACCTTCTCTTTTACTGTAAATAAAACAATAAATATTGTCATATTTTACATAATTTACTAAATCTAAAGTTTTTTGAAAATCTTCATCTGTTTCATTAGGAAAACCAACAATAATATCTGTACTTAAAGCAACATTAGGAATTTCTTGTTTTATATAATCAATTAAATCATAATATGATTTGATTTTCATATAACGATTCATTTTTTTAAGAATTTCTTCACTTCCAGATTGGATTGGTAAATGTAAATAAGGCATGATATTCTTATTAGCTTTAATAACATCAACAATTTCTTTAGTAAAATTTCAAGGATTTGATGTTGTAAATCTTATACGTTTAATATCTAATTTTGCAACTTCTTCTAAAAGTTTTACAAAATTAATATTATCAGTTAAATCTTGTCCATAATTATTAACATTTTGTCCAACTAAAGTAACTTCTTTTATACCCTGATTAATTAAATCTTTAATTTCAGCTAAAATATCTTCAAGTTTTCTACTTCTTACTTTCCCTCTTGTATAAGGAACAATACAATAAGTACAAAATTTATCACATCCATACATAACATTTACAAAAGCTTTAGCAGCAAAATTATTGACTGAAGGTAATCCTTCATAAACATTGCCTTCATAACTAGAAACATTAATAACAATATTGTTATCAAAAATAACATCTCTTAAAACACTTGGTAAATTATGAATGTTATGTGTTCCTAAAATAAAATCAACATTTTGGTATTTTGTAAGGATTTTATTCACAACACTTTCTTCTTGTGCCATACAACCACTTACTCCAACTATCATATTTGGTTTATGTTTTTTTAATTCTTTAAATTCACCTAATAAACCAAAAACATGATTTTCAGAAGTTTCTCTAATTGCACAAGTATTTAAAATAACCAAATCAGCATCTAAATAATTTTCTGCTTTTTTATATCCTAAAACCTGACAAATACCTTCAATATTTTGTCCATCAATAACATTTCCTTGACAACCATAAGTTTTTACAAAATAAGTCTTATTCTTGCCAAAATTAATCATTTCAGGTGGAATTGATAAAGCATCGTAAAACACTTGAGTTTTATTTTTTCTTTTCCTTGCATCATTTAAATTTGGCATAAAAGTTTTTTTAATTAATTTTTTTGTAATAATTTTCATAATAAATTTAGTTTAAATTACTTATAATTTGAAGATATAAATATTATTAATAAATGGTATAAATATATTATATTAAAACATGAAAACTAAAAAGAAAATCATTTTATCAGTTAGTTTATTAACATTAACAACGATTGCTATTGCTGTTCCAGTTAGTTTGTATTATGAAACTAAAAATTATCAATCAAAAACATATTTATTACAAAACAATATTCAAGATGTTTATTGTAAGAGTTTAAATTATAATAACTTTAAACAAAATAGTAATACTTCTGCATTTGATCAATACAATAATTTACAAACTTGCAATATTAACTTGATGCAATTAATTAATGGTGATAAAAATATTAATAATGGTAATTACTTATTATTAATTGCTAATCAAACTAACTTAGAATATCAAGCTTTAGCATATGAAAATTTCATTACTGCAACTTATTTAAAAGCATATACAAATATGTATAATTCAGTTTTATACAATCAACTAAATAGTATAGGTTGAAATATTCCAATTTTTGAATATGTACAATTTCCTAATTTCAATAACACAACTTTTAAAAACAGTCAATTAGGTATTTATGAAATTTATGAAACTTATGCACCAGCAAATACAAAATCTCCAACTATCCAAGATAATTTATACAACCATATTATTACATATGCAAAAAAGATTTGAAAGCAAGAAGCAAACCAAAACAATACCTTGTTAATTGGTTTTAAAACTGGAAAAGCTAATTTTTGAAATCAAAAAACTGTAATGAGTTTTGCAGGAAGTAATTCATCTTCTTCAACAAGTTCAAGTTCAAGTTCAAGTGATCCAACAGATGGTGGAACTCAATTACCATCAAATTCTTTAACTACTTCAACAAAACAAAGTGCAGTAAAAAATTATAATACTAGTTTAAATGAATTTTTGCAAACAACTTATAACAACAAAACTTCAACAACATCTAGTTCAAATAATAACTCTTCAGCTTCTTCAAACACTAATACAAATTTATATACAAATAACTATTTATATTTCTTTAATAAAAGATATTTAAAAGATTAATCTTTAATTAAACTTAATAAGTCTATATCATCCTTGTTAGTGATTTTTATATTTAAAATTGATCCTTCAACTTGTTTCATTTTAAAATTCATATCAATTGCAAAAGAACATAAATCTGTATATTTTAAATATTCTTGATAATTATTATTAATTGCTTGATAGATTTTATTATTAATGAAAGTTTGAGGAGTTTGAATTAGATAATAGTCTTTTCTGTTTAATGTTTGTATTTTATTATTGTTAATTTTTAAAATTGAATCGTTTAAATTTATTAAAGTATTGATTACTTCATTTTCATTAATCTTTGTTTCTAAATGTTCTTTAATAATTTTTAAAGGAACAAAACACCTTGCAATATCATGACTGATAACTTTAATTTGTTCTTTATAAGTTTTATTTAAAAAAATAATAGCATTTAATAAACTCTTGCTTCTTGAATCTTCTCCAATAATTAATGTTATATCATCAATATATCCATATTTAATCAAGATATTTTTTATAATTTCTTGATCATTTTTATTGATGACTAAACATAATTTATCAATTAAATTCTTAAATCTTAAAAATTGTTTTAAACAAATAATAAATAGTGGGGTGTTATTTATCAAATAAAGTTGTTTTTTTATAGTTTTATCAAATCTTAAACCAACTCCAGCACACAATAATACAACAATGTTTTTCATATAAAAATTATAAAAAAATATATGCAAAAATATGCATATATTTTTATTTATATATTTGGTTCTTAAATATTGTAGATTTAATTAAAATTATTTAATTACTTTTGTAACAGTTCCAGCACCTACAGTGTGTCCACCTTCACGGATACTGAATTTTGAACCTTCTTCAAGAGCAATAGGAGCAATTAATTTAACTTTAATATTTGTGTTGTCTCCTGGCATAACCATATCAGTTCCTGCAGGTAATTCAATTGAACCTGTAACATCAGTTGTTCTAAAGAAGAATTGAGGTCTGTAACCAGCAACAAATGCAGTATGTCTTCCACCTTCTTCTTTTTTCAAAGCATAAATTTGTGCTTCAAATTCTGTATGTGGAGTAATTGATCCTGGTTTAGCAACAACTTGACCACGTTCAACATCATTACGTTCAACACCACGAAGTAATAATCCAACATTATCTCCAGCCATTGCTTCATCTAATGTTTTTCTAAACATTTCAATACCAGTAACAACAGCTTTTCTTGTTGGTTTTAAACCAACAATTTCAACTTCATCATTAACTTTTAATTTACCTCTTTCAACTCTACCAGTTACAACAGTTCCTCTTCCAGAAATTGTCATTACATCTTCAACTGATAATAAGAAAGGTTTATCAATGTCTCTTGTTGGAGTTGGAATTCATTCATCAACTGCCTTCATTAAATCATCAATTTTTGGTTCTCATTTAGCATCACCTTCTAATGCTTTTAATGCTGAACCTTTAACAACTGGGGTATTTTTTCCATCATAACCAAATGATGTTAGTAAGTCACGAATTTCTTCAATAACTAATTCTTGCATTTCTTCATCATCTAACATATCACATTTGTTTAAGAAAACAACCATTTGTGGAACACCAACTTGTCTTGCTAATAAAACGTGTTCTCTAGTTTGTGGCATAATACCATCTGTTGCAGCAACAACTAAGATTGCTCCATCCATTTGTGCAGCACCAGTAATCATGTTTTTAACATAGTCAGCGTGTCCTGGACAGTCAACGTGTGCATAGTGTCTGTTGTCTGTTGAATATTCAATGTGAGCAGTATTAATTGTAATACCACGTTGTTTTTCTTCAGGAGTTGCATCAATTTCATTATATTTTTTAGCTGTAGCTAAACCTTTTTTTGCTAAATGTGTTGCTATAGCTGCAGTTAAAGTAGTTTTACCATGGTCAATATGTCCAATTGTTCCAATATTAACATGGGGTTTACTTCTATCAAAAGCTTCTTTTGCCATTTTAATTCCCTCTTAAAATAATCTAATTCTTTGGTACATATTGTACCTAATTAATAATATGTAATTAATTATACATTATACAAGTTAATAAATACTTTTTTAATTAATTTAATTATTTAGTAGCTTGTTTTAGTTTTTGTCTTTCTCCAATAATTTGTTCTGTAACTGATTTTGGAGCTTGTTCATAATGTGAAAATTGCATAATATAATTTCCTCTACCTTGAGTAAAAGATCTTAAATCAGTTGCATAACCAAACATTTCTTTTAATGGAACTAATGCATGTATAATTTGTGCATTTCCCCTTTGTTCAGTTCCAGTAATGCTTCCTCTTCTCGATGAAACATCACCCATTACATCTCCAAGATATTGATCAGGAACAGTAACTTCAACTTCCATAATTGGTTCTAATAATACTGGACCACATTTAGTTGAAGCATCTTTTAAACTTAAACTTGCAGCAATCTTAAATGCCATTTCAGAAGAGTCAACTTCATGGAAAGATCCATCATACAATTCTGCTTTTACATCAATCATTGGATATCCTGCTAAAGGTCCAGATTCCATAGCTTCTTGTAATCCTTGATTAATTGGCTTAATAAATTCTTTAGGAATTTTTCCACCAACAATTTTATCAATAAATTCATATCCTTTATCTTTATTTGGACTAAACTTTACAATACAGTGACCATATTGACCATGTCCACCAGATTGTTTAATATATTTACCTTCTCCAGAGTTTTCAATTGTAAAGGTTTCTCTATATGAAACTTGTGGTTTACCTACATTAACATCTACTTTGAATTCTCTTCTTAATCTATCAACAATAATTTCTAAGTGTAATTCACCCATACCAGCAATGATAGTTTGACCAGTTTCGTGATCAGTATATGTTCTAAATGTTGGATCTTCTTCAGCAAGTTTTTGTAATGCTAAACCCATCTTTTCTTGATCAGCTTTTGTTTTTGGTTCAACAGCTAAATTAATAACTGGTTCAGCAAATTTCATTGATTCTAAAATAATATCATTGTCTTCTGCAGTTAAAGTATCTCCAGTAACAGTTGATTTTAAACCAATAACTGCACAAATATCTCCTGCACTAATTTCATCAATTTCAGTTCGATTATTTGAGTGCATTCTTAATAATCTTGAAACTCTTTCTTTAGTATCTTTAGTTGAATTTAATATATAACTTCCTTTTTTTAAATTACCAGAATATACTCTAATAAATGTTAATCTACCAACAAAAGGATCTGTTGCTACTTTAAATGCTAAAGCACAAAATGGATGTGAATCATCAGTATGAATTTCAACTTGTTGATTTTGTGGAGTAAATCCAACTACACTTGGTACATCTTTTGGAGATGGTAAATAATCAACAACAGCATCTAATAAAGCCTTAACACCTTTATTTTTAAATGATGAGCCGCACAATACTGGGTAGAATTTTGCAGTTTTAACACCTTCTCTAATACATCTTTTAATTTCAGCAACACTTAATTCTTCTCCAGCAAGATATTTATTCATTGCTTCATCATCAAAATTTACAATTTCTTCTAATAATTTAGTTCGATGTTCTTTTGCTAATTCAAGCATATCTTGTGGAATTTCAACTTCTTTAAAGTTTTCATGAGCTTCACCATCATAGATTCTTGCTTTCATTGTAACTAAATCAATTGTTCCTTGGAAATCATTTTCTGCTCCAATTGGTAATTGAATAGCAACTGCATTAGCATCTAAAGCAGTATGTAAAGTTTTTAAAGAAAATAAGAAATCTGCACCAACTTTATCCATCTTGTTTACAAAAACAATTCTTGGAACTTCATATTTAGTTGCTTGTCTTCATACAGTCTCAGTTTGAGGTTCTACTCCATTTTGAGCATCTAATACAGTAACAGCACCATCTAAAACTCTTAATGATCTTTCAACTTCAACTGTAAAGTCCACGTGTCCTGGTGTGTCAATTAAGTTTAATCTGCAACCATTTCAAACAACTGTAGTTGCAGCAGCAGTAATAGTAATTCCTCTTTCTTTTTCTTGAACCATTCAGTCCATTGTTGCTTCACCTTCATGAACTTCACCAATTTTATGGGTTTTTCCTCCATGAAATAAGATACGTTCACTTGTTGTGGTTTTACCAGCATCAATGTGAGCCATGATTCCAAAATTTCTAATATTTTCTAGTTCAATTTCTCTAGCCATATCTTCTTTTTTATTCTTTCTTTAATTAAAATCTTAAGTAAGCAAAAGCCTTGTTTGCTTCAGCCATTTTGTGTGTATCTTCTTTTTTCTTTACACTTGCACCAATACCATTAGATGCATCAATAATTTCAGCAACTAATTTATTTTGCATACCTTTTTCATTTCTTAATCTTGAATAAAGAATTAATCATCTTAAACCTAAAGCAACTCTTCTTTCAGGAGACACTTCAGTTGGAACTTGATAGTTAGCTCCAGCAATTCTTCTTACTTTTAATTCAATTGAAGGCATGATATTATCTAATGCTTTATTAAAAATTTCTAATGGATCTTTCTTAGTTTTTTCACCAATTTTAATAAAAGCACCATATAAAATGTTTTGTGCTAATCCCTTTTTACCTTCATACATTAGCATGTTGATGGTCTTAGCAACTAATCTTGAGTTATATACTGGATCTGGTAAAATTTTTCTTTTTTCTGGTTTTAATTTTCTCATAATATTTCTCCTTAATTATTAGTTTTTAGCTGCTTGATTTTTATCTTTCTTAGCACCATAAGAACTTCTTTGTTGCTTTCTATTTTCTACTCCAGCAGTATCTAAAGTTCCTCTAACAATATGGTAACGAACCCCTGGTAAGTCTTTTACTCTTCCACCTCTTACTAAAACAACGCTGTGTTCTTGTAAATTGTGTCCTTCTCCTGGGATATATGCTAAAACTTCTTGTTGATTTGTCAAAGTAACCTTTGCATATTTTCTTAATGCAGAGTTAGGTTTTTTAGGTGTCATGGTTCCTACACGGGTACAAACTCCTCTTTTAAATGGAGAAGCACAGTCTTTTGTTTCTTTATTCAAAGTATTTCAATTTTTTAATAAAGCTGGTGATTTTGATTTTTTGTTTTTTTGCTTACGTTCTTTTCTTACTAATTGAGCAATTGTAGGCATTTATATTTTCTCCTTAAATTATTAACAACTTATCCTTGTGTATAAATTATGTTAAATATTATATATTATTTTATAAAAATTTTAATAAATTGCTTTTTTAAAATAAAGTCCTTCAGCTGCTATTTTTAAGTGACTTGATCCTTTTTTAGGATTTAATAAATAATTATTTAAATCATTTAAAGTTAATTTATCTTCACAAAATCTTAATAATGAACTAATCATCATTCTAATTTGACTTCTTAAAAATCCATTAGCACTTATTGTTATTTTGATTAAATTGGATTCAATTTTTTTAATCTTAAATTCAAAGATTGTTCTAACAGTATTTGTTTTTTCACTAGTACTGTAACTTAAAAAGTCATGGGTTCCTAAAAAGATTTTGCTTGCTTTTTTAAATTTTGATAAATTAATTTGTTTATCATATTGATATACATAATTTCTTAAAAAAAGATTATGTGGTTTTAATTGAATTAAATATTCATAACTTCTTTTTTTACAATCAAATCTTGCATTAAAAAAACTTTGATGTTTTTTAAAATCAAAAACTTCAATATCACTAGGCAAAATTTTTTTTAAAATAAAAAGAAATTCTTCTTTTTTATATTTAATCTTTTCATTTAGACTAAAAGATACAGTTTGATTAATTGCATGAACTTTTTTATCAGTTCTTCCAGCAAAAACTAAACTAATGTCTTTTTGTAAAATCTTCTTTAAACTTTTAGTTAATTCTTCTTCTATTGTTCTTACATCTTTTTGTTTTGCTGAACCATAAAAGTTATTACCATCATATTTAATATTTAATGAATAAAAATACATATTTAATTCACGCTATTTATAATAATAGAATTTGCAATACCAAATGCAGCAAAAAAAGTATGAGAAGCAATTAAATAAATTAAAAAAATAACTATTGCAAATGATATGCTTGCAATAATAAAATCAAAATATCTTAATTTATATTTAAAAAAATAATTTTTCTTATTCTTAAAACTAAATCCTTTCACAATCATAGCATCACTTATATTTTCTGTTTTTTCAAATCCTAATGCAAATAAGGGAATAATGATCGTTGAATAAGCTTTTATTTTTGCAAAAAATTTATTTTTATGATTTAAAACTCCCTTAGATTTTTGAGCTAAATAAATTGTTTTTGCTTCACTTATTAAATTAGGAATAAATCTTAAAACTAAAGCAAAAATTAAACTAATACTTGATGTATTAATTTTCAAATAAGTTAATGGTTTTAATATCATATCAAAACCATTAGTCATATCAACACTACTTGTTGTTTTTACTAAAATTTGTACCAACATAAATAAGATTAATAATTTAAAAAAAATATAAGTAATAACAACTACAGTATAAATACTTAATTGATATCAAGTATTTGGTGCAAAATAAAATAAGTTATAAGTAATTTGACCATAAAGTAAATAATAATTACCTGATAATTTTCCTCATAAAATTGCATTAGATGCTAATGTTGTTGTTTCTGTTTCATTTCTATAAGTAAATCAATCAATAATAAATAAAATCAACATTCATATAAAGATTCAAGAAAAAGTTTTTATAAAACTTTTGAATCTAATTAAACTTATTGCATATAAAAAGAAAATTCAAATTGTTAAGATAATTAAACCTAAAAATCCATTAGGTAAAAAAATTATAATTAATAAAAAAATAAAACTAAAAATTTTTAAACCAGGATGCATTTGGTTTAATCATGTTTGATGTTTAAAGCAACTTTGATTATGATATTTATTAATAATTTTTACCTTCTTTTATTAATGAAATAAGACTAGAAATATCTTTAATATTAAATGATATCAAATTTTTAAAATGCTTATTCTTTGCTAAGTCATTCTGAATTTTTAAAAGAAATGGTTGATAAGTAAAAGTTTCTTTAACTAAATTATTACTAAAAAAATTATAGGGATTATCAGTTAATACTAATTCATGATTTTTTAACATTAAACATTCATCTGCTAAAGTATATGATCAATCAAAGTCATGACTTATGATAATAATTATTTTTTCTTCATTTCTTAATTGTTTTAATAAATTGCTTAATATTATTTTTGTTTCATAATCTAATCCAATTGTTGGTTCATCTAAAATATAACATTTTTTATTAATACTAAAAATTGAAGCCAATGCGACTTTTCTTTGTTGACCATTTGATAATTCAAAAAAACTTTTTTCATATAAATCACTTGGTATTTTGAAATATTCTAATCATTTTTTAGCAATTTGTAATGCTTCAGTTTCTTTATAATTGTTTTGTTTTAATGTATACAAAACATCATCTAAAATATTTTCACTAAATAATTGTTTCTCGCAATTTTGAAAAACTGTACCAATTCTTTTATTAACTTCATTAAAATAGTTTTTTGAAGTTTTTTTATTGAAGATTTTAACTTCTTCAAAATAATTTATTTCTCCAAATGTTAATGGAATTAAGCCTGATATTAAATTACATAAAGTACTTTTTCCACTTGCATTTAAACCAAATAAAAAATAAATTTTATTTGTATGAAATTCAAAATTAAAGTTTTTTAAAACCAAATTATTTTTAATATAAGCAAAATTTAAATTTCTAATACTAATTTTATTTTTCATGTTTATTAAAAATAAATTCTAAAGTTTCATCATAATTCAATCTTAAATCAAGATTTAATGCTTTTTTTAATTTAATAAAATCAGGAATTTGAATTTTTTCATCTAATTTATTTTCATAAAGAAAATCAATGAATAAAAATGGATCTGTAAATTTAAAAAATTCATGCTTAGAATTTAAATAAAATATTTGATTTGCATCAAAAACATCATTTAAATCATGACTTATTAAAATTAAAGTTTTATTTTTTATCTTTCATAAATCATAAATAACTTCATCAAGATATTTTTGTTCATACAAATCTAATTGATTTTTAATTTCATCTAAAATTAAGATATTTGGATTACTAATCAAACATGAAGCAATGCTTACTTTTTGTTTAATTCCACCAGATAACACATTAATATCACTTTTTACATATTTTTCTAAATTCATTAATTTTATAATTTCATTAAATTGTAGATGCATCTGGTCATAAGTTAAATCTAAATTTTGTAAACTAAAAGCTAGTTCTTCTTCTACAGTTTTTCCAATAATAGCATTATCTGGATTTTGTATAACCATTGATATTTTAGTTTGAACAGTATTGTTATTTAAATAATTAATACATCCATCAAAAATTTTATACAATCCTACTAAAATCTTTCCTAAAGTACTTTTGCCACTTCCATTTAAACCAAAAATAACAACTTTTTCTTTTTCATAAATTTCAAAGTTTAAATTATTAAAAAAATAATCATCTTCTTTTTTAAATTTAAAAGATAAATTCTTAACTTCAATTAATTTATTTTTCATGTTTTATAAGAAGTTTTAATTGATTGAGTAATGATAGTAATGAAATATTAATTGCATAATATGAAAATTTAGGAATTTCTTTATTATTTGATCAATCACTTGGATTTTGCTCATAATTAATCATTTCAATACTTGGTGGATATAGTGAAAAATCCTTTATTAAATAATTATTATTTCATAAATATTCAAATTTAGTTTTCAATAATTTAAAATCTTTTTTCATGATATATGAATATGAAAACATTAAACTAAAATAACCAATAAAAAAGATTAAACAAAACACAATAGCAGCAATTAATGTGTTGATCGCTTCATGATTATTTTTTAAGACATATAATGCTATAAAAGAAAAAAATAAAGATAAGGTTATTAAACCAATTATTAAAAAAATATAACCAAAATAAATTAATCTAAAATTAATTCAATTATTAATATTTTTTTCTTTAGGTAAATTATTAAAAAAAGACTGATCTATACTAGATATTTCTTTATCTTTATTTAATAATTTGTTTAAATCAAATAAGCTTAATTGTTGAGCAAGATCATTTATATAAGTTTTTTTATTATTGAACATTTCTTTTATCTTGCATTACTTTTACAAGATCACATTTCTTATAATATGCATTAGCAATTGTATGAATATCATATCCAAGCATATATCCTAATTCAAATAAGTTACTTATGAAATTTAACATTGATTTTTGACATGAAATATTATTATATAAATGAATTAAAACTAAGAATTTATCAGTTAATTCTTCATTATTATCTGTTTTCTTGCAATCTTTAATTTCAATATCTTCAACTTCAATTAAATTATATTTTTCAATACCTTCACTTAAAGCAAACGACATAACATCAGCAAATTCACTTAAAACACATTCATCTGATGTTCTTTTTTTATCAGATCAATAATTAAAACATCTAATTTCATTACACAATTCCATTAATTCAGCCATCATTGCTAAATGTAATTTATTTTTAATATCTTTATATATCACTTTATTTTTAATATAAACAAAACTATCAAATTTTTTTTGATAGTTCAATAATTCTTTTAAATTAATTTTTATCATATTTAAATTTTAACTGTATTTAATATAAAAATGTCTAAATAAAAAACTTAGATATTAAAGAATAATTGTGTTTATATATAAGTTTCATTTAATAATAGAAACTAGACTTTATTTGTTAATTCATAACTGATAATGATAAGTATTTATGATTATTTATCTCGTTTTTTAATTAAATATCATATTTTTAAATAGAACTTTGTCTAAATGCATATTTTAAAATACTGCTTATTATATCTAAATGTTCTATATTGAATTATGTTAATCAAATTTCTTATTCATAAAATAAAAAAGTTCCACATTTCAATTTTAAACTTGGACATTAAAATTGGGCAATAGTTCTTTCAAAGAAAGGAAGGATTATTGTTTTTTATGTCTAAACAATTAAAACCAGAACAATGACTTGAATTGTTCAATATTTATGAAACATTTGGTACTAAAGCTTTGTGAT
>JAGBPV010000061.1 GCA_017633195.1 bacterium | reverse complement strand
TTAATTTTTTAAATATTTAAATAATCTAGGTAAATAAAAATGGGCATAATTGATAAATTAAATCATATTTCTTCTAGTAATGATTCACCAAAAGATGATTGCATTTTTTGTAAAATTGTTAAGAAAGAAATTCCAGCAAAAATTATTGAAGAAAATGAATTTGCAATAGCATTTTTGGATGTAAATCCAATAAGTAATGGTCATACAATTGTTATTCCTAAAAAACATATTAGCAATTTGATGGTTTGTGATAATGATGAAATCTTGTATGAAACAATGAAAATGGTAAGACATATTGCAAAAGTTTTAGATATAAGTAAATTGCAACCATGAGGCATAAATTATTTGAGTAATCAAGGACCAATGGCTGGACAAGTTATTTATCACTGACATTTTCATATTATTCCAAAATATGCTAAAAATGAAGGATTAATGATTTCATCAAATCCTGTTGATTTAGAAGATTTAGATGATGTTTTAGAAATTATTAAAAATGCTAGTGGTAAACAATCTAAATATGATGAAAAATCTAAGAAATAAGATTTTCTTTATATTTGAAAGAATTTTTTAAATTTATAATAAAATACTAGATATATACTGACTAAATGTTAGATTTTTCTAATATTTATTAGTCTTTTAGTTTTTATTGGAGGTATTATTTTGCTTAGAATTAGATTAACCAGAATGGGAAGACATAAGTCACCTTTTTATAGAATTGTTGCTATTGATTCTAAAACAAGAAGAGATGGTAAATATATTGAATTATTAGGAACTTATGCTCCATTAGATGGAACAGTTGAATTAAAAAATGATGAAATTATTCGTCATTTAAAAAATGGTGCACAACCAAGTGAAACTGTATTAAATATCTTAAAAAAACAAGGTATTTGAAAAAGTTTTGTTGAATCAAAAAATAATTAATATAGTGTGAAGATTACTGTATTAACTCTTTTTCCTGAATTTATTCAACCTTTGTTAAACTTTTCAATTATTAAAAGAGCAATTGAAAGAAAATTGATTCAGGTTGATATTATTAACTTTAGAAATTTTAGTAAAGATAAAAATAAAAGAGTTGATGCTTATCAAATTGGTGGAGGAGAAGGAATGGTTCTTAGACTAGAACCAATAGTAGAATGTTTGAATTCTTTAAATAAAGGATACAAAGTTTTACTAACTCCTCAAGGTAAAACTTTAAATCAAAAGAAAGTTGTTTCATTAGCTAAACAAAAACACCTAATTTTAATTTGTGGACATTATGAAGGCTTTGATGAAAGAATTTCTCATTTTATTGATGAAGAAATTTCAATTGGAGATTATGTGTTGACAAATGGAGAAATTCCAGCTTTAATTTTAATTGATGCTGTAAGTAGATTAGTTGATGGTGTTATTAAAAAAGAAAGTTACTTAAATGAATCTTTTGAAAATGATTTATTAGATTATCCTGTTTACACAAAACCTATAAATTATTTAGGATACAGTGTTCCTGAAGTTTTATTAAGTGGAAATCATGAAAAAATTAAGGAATACAGAAAATTAAAACAAATAGAAAATACAAAAACTAAAAGACCAGATTTATATAACAAATATCTTAGAGGTAAAAAACATGAGTAATATGGGATTTAATCGTAAAGAAGCTATTAGAAATATTGAAGCAAAGCAATTAAAGAATGATCTTCCTGATTTTGCAGTAAGTGATACTGTAACTGTTCATTTATTAATTACAGAAGGTACAAAAACAAGAATTCAAAAGATCACTGGAGTTGTAATTAGAAAAAGAGGTAGTGGTTTAAATCAAACCTTTATGCTAAGAAAAATTTCGGCAGGAGTTGGACTTGAAATGAACTTTCAAACTCATTCTCCTTTAATCAATAAGATTGAAGTTGTAAGTAAAGGAAAAGTAAGAAGAGCATACTTATCTTATTTAAGAAATTTATCTGGAAAAGATGCTAGAATCAAACCATTAAACAACAATAATACTTCTATTGAAACTAAATAGATATGTTTGATAGTTCAAAAGATTTCAACAATGAGAAAAATGCTAGTAGTAAAAACAACAATAATACTACTAGCAATTCTAATATAGCAAAAAAACATACTATTAATAAGTCAAATAAAAAATCTACTAAAAAAATAGATTTAGCAAGAATTTTTACTTTTGGATTAAATAAAAATACTGATGAGTTTAATCAAAGAATTTATGTAGAAAGTAAATTAGATCGTGTTAGGTTACACGCATCTTCAGTATTTTTTGCTGGCATGTATGATGATAAAAGAATCATGATGCGTTATGCTGTTGCTTTTGTTTCAGCAATTATATATGCATTAATTACTTTTTATTTTGTTGATATAACTGGATTATATTCAAGCGGAACAAGTGGTTTATTTCAAGGATTAGCAAGATTGATTGGAACATCATTAAGTTTACATGGATTAAGTCAAAATGTGAGTAATGATGTTTATCAGGGACTTTTTTGAGGGATATGGTTTAGTGCTAATATTCCTTTGATTTTATTTTCATGATTTAAGATTGGTAAAAGATTTACAAAATTAACTTTACTATTTGTTTTTACTGCAACTGTTATGGGATTGTTATTATCTATTCCAATTTTTATTAATCCAGATAATAAATATGCTTATTTCTTCTTAGGTGATCCTTTAACAATGAATTTACAGTTAAATAAGTATAATGTTTATGCATTAAGTTGAAATTATTATCCAGCTGGTTCAATTATTCATGAATTAAAATTATCAAATCCATTAAATGGTGGTGTAGCAAATTTAAAACAATTTGCTGAATTAAGTAGTGCTCAATGAGATCATATTCAAGTCTTAAGAACACAATCAGGATATATGGATTTGCCAAGAGTATTATCTTTATTTGGTTATACTGTGTTATTAACTTTACTTTATCCTTTAATAATTTCAGTAAATTATATTATTGGAAGTTGTACAGGTGGATTAGATATTCCAAGTATTTATTGAAGTGATAAAGTTAAAAAACAATTAGGTCATGCTTTAATGATTTTTAACACTTCTGGAATGTTTTTAGGAATCATTTTAGGTTCTTATGTTTGTGCAGGAATTAGTACAACTAATCACTGAAGTGCCAAATATTTTTTCTCTCCTAATTTAATTGCTAGTTTAATATATTCAATAATTGGATATTTATCTGTGAATATTTATTATCCAAAATATAAACAAAGTGTATTAAAAATTTATTCTATTAAACCTGAAGAAATCGTTAATAGAATGAATGAATTACATTATCCTTATCAATTAAATGTTTATCATTCTGTTCAAGTATTAAACTCTAAAGAATTTAATACTTATACAATTGAAACTGTAACAAGATATGTAGAATTACCAAAAATTATTCATGAAATCAAAAGAGTGGATGATGATGCGTTTTTAACAATTAATATGCTGCGTGGAATTGATGGGTATTTATTTTTTAATAAAGAAAATGAATAAAAATGATTAATTGATTTCCAGGTCATATGAAAAAAACATATGACATCATGAATACTTATAAAGACAAGATTAATTTTGTTATTCAAGTTGTTGATGCTAGAGCAATAAGTTATAGTAGTAATAAAGAATTACTAAATGAATTTAATAATAGTTTAGTTTTAACTGTTGCATTAAAATCTGATCTTGCAGATTTAAAAAATGAACATTTTATAAAAAATAATTTATTAATTCTAAACAAAAATAATCATCTGATTGATAAATTATTAGTTAACCAAATTAATAAATTAGTTAAAAACAATACCGAATGTTTATACTATAAACCTATATATACAGCATTAGTTATTGGTTTACCAAATATTGGCAAATCTACTTTAATTAATAAGTTAATTAAAAAAAAGAATGCAATAGTAATGGATAAACCAGGAACAACAAAAAAAATTACTATTCAAAAAATTAATAATAATTTATATTTATATGATGCTCCTGGAATTATGTATAAAAAGATTGATGATTTAATTGCAGGATATGTATTGTGTTTAATTGGCACAATTAACAAAAAAGTTGTACCATTATATGAAGTAATAAAATTTGCAATTAATTTCTTAAAAAAATATTATACTAATTTATTTTATAAATTAAGTGATCATCAAGATTTAATGTTTGATGATTTTATTAATTATCTAATTATTAAATGAAATTTTAAAACCAATAAAGAGATGAATAGTGTTGATTTAGTATTAAATAAACTTTATGTTTTATTTACTACTGGAGAAATAGGCAAAATTAGTTATGATAATAAAGATTTATCAAGTTTACTTTAAAAAAATAATAATTTTTGTTATAAATATATAAATTAAAGGAATAATTATAGTTATGCAAAATTTAATGATTATTGAATCTCCTAATAAAGTTAAAACTATTTCACGCTTTTTACCTAGTGATTTTAAAATTATTTCTACAGTTGGACATATTAGAGATTTATCTCCTTATGGTTTAGGTTTTAATCAAGAAACTTTAGAACCTCATTGAACTATTATTAAATCTAATAAATATGGACAAGGAAAAAAAGAAATTGTTAAAGAAATTAAAGATGCTGCAGATAAAGCACAAAAAATTTATTTAGCAACTGACCCTGATCGTGAAGGTGAAGCTATTGCATGACATATATATGATTTATTAAATAAATCTGAACAAGCTAAATGTGAACGAATTACTTTCAATGAAATTACTAAAAAAGCTGTCTTAGATGCAATTGCTCATCCAAGAAAAATTGACATGAATTATGTTTATGCACAGTTTGCTAGAAGAATTTTAGATCGTATGGTTGGGTATAAACTAAGTAGTTTAGTGCAAAGAACTATGAAGGCTGATAGTGCTGGAAGAGTGCAATCTTTAGCATTAAGATTTATTTTAGATCGAGAAAATCAAATTAAAAATTTCATTAAAACTTATTGATGAACAGTTGATCCAATAATTTTTAAAGAACTAAAATTAAATCTTAATAAACCAAATAATAAATGAGATACTAAAGATTATGCTATTGAAAATGGCATCGTTAGATTCTTTAATAAAGAAACTGCTGAAAATTTTAAAGCCAGTTTAAAAAAAGAATTTCAAGTTCATCATTTAGAACAACCAAAACAATATTATAGAACTGCTCCTGAACCTTATAAAACAAGTACTTTACAACAAGATGCAATTAATAATTTAGGATGAACTGCTAAAAAAATCACTAGTATTGCACAAATGCTTTACGAAGGGATTGATGTTAAAGGTGAACATATTGCTTTAATTTCTTATCCAAGAACTGATAGTACTAGATACAGTGAAGATTTTGTTAAAGCAACAAAGACATATATTGCTGAGAATTATGGTAAACAATATGTTTCAAACAAAACTTTTACACAAACAACAAATAAAAATAATACTAATATTCAAGATGCACATGAAGCTATTAGAGTGATTGATATTAAAACAACTCCACAATCATTAAAGAATGTTATTAAAGAAGATGAATTTAAGCTTTACAATTTAATTTGACACCATTCTTTAGCATCATTGATGAGTGATGCTTTATTTGAAAGAATAAATATCTGATTTAATAATGAAGATAATTTATTCTTTATAACTCATCATGTTAGATTATTTGATGGATGACAAATTCTTTATAAATTTGATAATCTAGATAATATTGATATTAAAAAATTTAAGGTTGGAGATTTTATAAGTAGTGACGATATTTTAGTATCAGAACACGAATCATTACCTCCACCAAGATACACACAAGCAACTTTAATTGCAGATTTAGAAAAATCAGGAGTAGGAAGACCAAGTACATACAGCACTATGGCAAATATTCCATTAGAAAGAGGATATGCTTTATTAGAAAAAAAACAATATTATGTCACAAGTTTAGGTGAAGAAGTTGCAAGCAATTTAGATTATTATTTTCCAGATATTATTAATGTTGTATTTACTAAAGATATGGAAGAAAGATTAGACAAAATCACTAATGATGAAGAAAATTGGAAAACTTGATTATTAGAATTTTGACCAAAACTAAATGAAAAAGCAAAAAAAGTTCAAGAAGAAATTAAAGAAGAAAAGAAAAATCTTGAACCTGAATATGTGCATGAAAAATGTCCTTTATGTAACAGTGAATTAATTTATAGATACAGCAAAAAAGGACATTCTAAATTTATTGGATGTAGTAATTATCCTAGTTGTAAGTATGTAAAATCCTTAAAAGAACCTGCAAAATTATTAGATGAAAAATGTCCTGATTGTGGTAGTAATTTAGTTGAAAGATTAAATAAAAGAAAACAAACTTTTATTGGTTGTAGCAATTATCCAAAATGTACTTATATAAAAGGAAGAAAAACTATTAAATCTAATAAAACTAAAGATCATTCATCAAAACAAGAAATTAATGAATAAACAAATCTTAATACTAATAAAATTTATTAATTTTATTCAATAAACATTATAATAAAGTTTAATACCAATGAAAGAGAGATAAGATATGAAAGTTTTAAATGAACAAGATTTTAATTCAACAATTAGTGAAAAAGGAATTAGCGTTGTTGATTTCTTTGCTGATTGATGTGGTCCTTGTAAAATGCTTGCTCCATTTTTTGAACAAGCTGCTAATGAATATACAGATGTTCATTTTTATAAAGTAAATGTGGATGATAGTCAAAGTTTAGCTGCTAAATTTGACATTTATTCAATTCCAACAATTATCTTTTTTAAAGATGGTAATAAAGTTTTACAAACTACAGGTTTTAAATCTTTTGAACAATTAAAAAGTTTAATCGAACAAGTAAAAACAAAATAATAAATGAAATTTATTGCTTTTTGTGATTTGGATGGCACTTTAATTAAAAGACATTCTTATGAAGTTAGTAAACTGAATGTTGAAGCAATTAATCTATTTACAGAATTAAATAACTATTTTGTTATAGCTACTGGAAGATTTATTTATCGTGTATTTCCATTATTAGATAAAATCAATGAGCAAAAAGAAAATGTTAATTTTATTATTAGTTTAGTTGGATCTTATATTTATGATGTTTCTAAAAAACAAACAATTTATATGAAGACAATTGAAGAAGAATTGTTTAGTAATCTTAAAGAAATTATTATAAAGAATAAGATTGTTGCATTAGTTTATTCACAAGAATCATTTTCATTAAAAAAAGCATTTGGTTTTAATTTAAAAAATAAGAAGTTTTTTTTAAAATTAACAGGGAATATGAATGCTCAATTTGCAAATGAAAATACAATAATAACCAAACCACTAAAAATTATTATCCCTTTTGTATTGCAAAAAAAAGGAAGATATTTAAAAAACTTGTTTGATAAATATCAAGATCAAGTAAAGATTATTCTTCAAAGAAATTATATTGAAATTGTACAAAAAGATGTCAATAAAGGACAAGCAATATCTTTCTTATTAAAATATTTAAATATAAATGAGCAAGATTATACAACTGTTGGAATTGGTGATAGTGAAAATGATCTTGATATGTTTAATAAAACTAAAAGAAACTTTATAGTTAATAAAGATCCTGAAAAATCAAGATTAAATAAATTTAATTATCCAATAATTAATAACAGTGATTTTAATGCTGTAAGCAAAATTTTATATAGTTTAATTCATGAACAAGGTAAATAGGTTGTAATTAAAAATGCAAAATAATAAAGATACAGAAGTTTTATTAATAGAACAAAAAGTTATTTTTTGTGATATAGATGGAACTCTTATTGATGATGAAAAATTAGTTCATACTCATACTTTAAAAAAGATTCAAGAACTTATTAATAATCATTATGATTATCATTTTGCACTTGCAAGTGGAAGAAATTTAGCAGAAGAGTTATTTTTATATAAAAGAATGCAACTAAAAAATACAGGGTTATTAATTGGAAGTAATGGTGCACAAATTTATGCATTAAAATCTCATAAAATTATTTTTGAAAAAACGATTGATCCAAAGATTGTAAAAAAAATATATGATGAGTTTTTAAAATTAAATGAAAAATGTCATCATATAGGTTTAATGGTTACTTATAGTGATAATTCAAGTTATTTATTTAATTTTAATGAAGATGAGTGATGAGAAAATTATAACTTTAGTAAATCTAAAAGAAGAAGTGAATTTAGTAATGATAATGTTTTAATTATTAATCTTTTTGCTTTATTAGAAACTGAAAAAGAAATGTTAAACTTCTTAGATAAATTAGAAATAAATGTTATTCCTGGTCCTAATTTAACTGCAATTACTGCAAAAAATGTCTCTAAAGAAGATGCAATTAAATTTTGCATTAAACACTATAATTTAGAACTAAAAAATATTGCAGTTATTGGTAATTCTAAAAATGATAAAGGAATGTTTATGCTTCCTGATGTTTTTAGTATTACTTATACTGGTGCAAAACCTTACTTAAAAGACATAGCAAAACTTGTTATAGATGAACCAAAATCTCAATTTATTAAAGAAGGGTTAATACAATTTGAACAATATATAAACAACATAAATAAAAATAAAGAAAAAAATTAATTTTTTAATGAGAAATTTTCTTTATTTTTTGTGTATTTTTTTTAATATTTTTTTATAATAAATCAAATTAATTTTTTTAAAGTTTTTATTGGAGAAAATATTACAAAAAAATGGGAAATAATTTTATTGAAATTAAAGACATTAATAAAACATATAATGATGGATTTACTGCTGTATTAAATTTTAATTTAAGTATTAAAAAAGGTGAGTTTATTACATTGCTTGGTCCAAGTGGATGTGGCAAAACTACCATGTTAAAAATGCTAGCAGGATTTGAAAAACCAAGTTATGGAAGAATCATTATTGATAATATTGATGTAAAAAATATTGCAATAAATAAACGTTGTACTGCTACTGTTTTTCAAGATTATGCTTTATTTCCTAATATGACTATTTTTCAAAATATTAGCTATGGATTAAAAATTCTAAAAATTAATGACAAAAACAAATATATAGGTGAAGATTCAGATCCTAAATGAGTTAATAAATATAACTTAAAAAAAGCTAATATTGACAATACTTTTATCAAAGATCAAAAATTTAGTGAAAAAAAAATTAATGAACTTGAAAAAAATCGAAAAATTTTAGAAGTAAAAATAGCAAAAGTTAAGCAAAAATTTAATGTTAATTCTTTATTAAAACAAATTGGTAATTTAACAAAAAATCAAGTTATAAATGAAATTAATATTTTGTATGATGAATATGAACAAAATATTGTAAGAAGAGGATTTTTTCATAAAGTAGAACAATCAAGTGAAACTAAAACAATTAAAACCAAAATAGATGCATTAAGAAAAGCATTAAAACAAAAACTACCAATTGATAAAGAATTGCAAAAACTTTATGATCAATTAGATGATTTAGATTACAAAATTACTTATTGACAAAATTATGCTCAAGACAGAAAAGAGCAAGCTGAAAAAAGATTTACTAGCAGAAAACTTACTAAAAATGAGATTTATGAAAGAGCAATGAATGCTATAAAACTTGTTGGTTTAGTAGGAAATGAAAAAAAATATCCTGATGATTTATCAGGTGGTATGAAGCAAAGAGTTGCTTTGGCTAGAGCAATAGTTGTTGAACCAGATGTTTTATTATTAGATGAACCTTTATCTGCATTAGATGCAAAAATAAGAAAACAAATGCAATTAGAATTAAAAAGAATTCATAAACAATTAGGAATTACTTTTATTTTAGTTACTCATGATCAAGAAGAAGCTTTAACTTTAAGTGATCGCATTGTTGTTATGAATTTTGGTAAGATTATGCAAATTGGTAAATCAAATGAAATTTATGATTCACCAAATAGTGCATGGGTTGCAAATTTTATTGGTGTTGCAAATGTCTTTAATGGAGTAATAAAACAAAATACAACAGTTGAATGTTTAAGTATTATTACTCCTTATAGAGAAGAAGATAAAAATATTGCAGAAGTTGATGAACAAGTAGATGTTTTAATAAGACCAGAAGATTTTGATGTTGTTAATGAAAATGAAGGTTTTATAAATGCTACAGTAAAATCAATTTTATATAAAGGATTAATGTGACAAGTTGTTTGTGAAACTAGTAATAAACAAAATTTAACAGTAGAATCAATTCATCAAATTGAAGTAAATAAAGTAATTGGATTAAAATGAGATTCTTGTGATCTTCATATCATGAAAAAAGGAGAAGTAAATAATGTTTAAAACATTAAAAACTTCAGATGTTTTTAATTCAAAGTTTTTATTAATGTTGCCTTTTTTCATCATTGCTTTAATTCTTATTATTGTTCCTACAATTATTATTATTGTTTATGCTTTCATTCCACATTATGGATTAGGTGAAGCAGCAAACTGACAAGTAATGACTTTAACAACTTGACAAATAATTGGTTGAACTTTATTAACAAGTTTTATTACAACATTATTATGTATTGTTATTGGTTTTCCTTTTGCTTATTATTTATCTTCATATCAAAATAAAGTTTTTAAAGCTTTTGCTTTATTAGTAATTACAAGTCCAATATGATCAAGTACTTTATTTAAATTGATTGGATTAAAAACAATGTTTGATATTTTAAATGGAGCAATTAATTCAACATATGGAGATCAATATACCATATTAGGATATGTTTATATTTTTTTACCATTAATGATTCTTCCAATTTATCAAATTTTAGATGGAATGCCAAAAAACTATAAATTAGCAAGCTTAGATTTAGGTGCAAGTAAATTAAAAACTTTCTTTTTAATTATCTTACCTTATGCTAAAAATGGTTTAATATCAGGAATTACATTAGTATTTATTCCATCAATGATGATTATTTCAGTTACAGCATATTTAAATAATGCTTCTAATAGTCAATTATTAGGTGGAGAAATTTATAGTCAGGGAAGTTTAGGACTTGATAATAAATTATCTTTATCAAGAGCAAGCATTATAAGTATTATTTCTGCTTTAATTTTATTAATATTGTGATTTTTAATTGTAAAAGTCCCTAAATGAATAAGAATTAGTATTAAGCATTATCAAATTAAATACAGTGGTTCAAATTATTATAAATATTCATATAATTTAGATTCTCATAATGAAAAAAAGCGCTTTATAAATAAAAAAATCTTAAGACAAACAATTTATTTTTATGATGAAGAAACTAATTATATTTTAAGTTCAATCACAAAAATTAAAGTAGTTAAAGATTATATTAAAGAAAATAATTACATAGAGCATGAAACTAGTCATGAAACTGTTGCAGTTAGAACATTAGTTGTTCCTGAAATGGTTAGTGAAATTATTGATAAAAGTGATGTTTCATTAAAGGAATAAAAATGAATAAGAAAAGAAATTTTAGTTGAAAGAATTTTTTTAGTAAATGATATATTTTAATTATTCTTGCATTAATTTATATTCCTTTAATTTTCATTATTTTTTTATCTTTTAATGAAGGAAGTCCAATCAAAGGAAATATTAATACAAAATTTGGTCATTGAACAGTTGTAAATTATTTAACTTTATTTTCAAACCCTGCTTTTACACATTCATTAACTGCAAGTTTAATTGTTGCATCAATTGTTGTACCAACAAGTGTTATTTTAGCTGTAATGGTATGTTTTGGAATGTGATCAAATTGAAAAGGATATAGTAAATTAGTATTAAGCATTTCAAATATTTCTATTGCTATTCCAAGCGTTATTAATGGAATTGCTTTAGTTATTTTATTTACTTTTACTTGAATTCCTATGGGTTTTGGTTTTGGATATTTAACAATTATTTTTGCTCAAGTTTCATTTGCTACACCTTATGCAATTGTTTTTATTTATCCAAAATTACAAAAATTTGACATGAACTTGTTGTTAGCAAGTCAAGATTTAGGTTATACAAGAATTAAAACTTTTTGAAAAATTGTTTTTCCTTATTTATTACCAAGCATTTTATTATCAAGCACTATTGTATTTACTCAAAGTTTTGACGATTATGTAATTACAAGTTTAGTTGAAGGTAGAGTTTCAGTTATTGCTGTAAATTTATATACGATGAATAAAGGAATTCAAGTTTGAGCAGTAACATTTGGTGCAATTGTGATGTTTATTACTTTTTTTATTGTTATTGTTAGAACTTGTATTGTTGCATCAAAAGAAAAAATCAGAAAAAATAAAGATAAAAAGATCATTTTACAAAGAATGCATAAAATGACTTTTAACAAAATTAAATTATTGCACAATAAGCAAAGAAAGGAATTGTCTAAGAGTGTTTAGAAAAGGATTAAAAGTATTTTTAATTAGTTTAATAACTTCTGTAAGTTTAGGAGCTATTCTTGGTGCAATTTTTGGTTTTGCTAGTATTAAGCATGATAAAACCTTAATTTTTGGCAATTTTGGTGAATATGAATCTCCAGAATTACAAACTCAAATTTCAAATGAAATCTCTAATCAATACCATGGAGTATCAGTGCAATATACATACTATAACTTAAATAATCAACTCCCAGCAATGTATGAAAATAACCAATTAAGTATTGGTGTACCAACTGATTATGAAGCAGCAGAGTTAATTTCATTAGGTTTAATTAAACCTTTAGATTATGCAATTTTTAATACAAATGGAATGAAATTAGGCTATTACTTGAATAAACAATATGTTCCTATTGAGAATGGGATTTTACCAATTCAAGTCAATTTAGCACAAGAAAATAAACAGTTTAATGTTCCTTACACTTTAAATGGGATTAAAGGTATAAATTACAGCATGCAAGAAGCTTATAAAACTGAATATAAATATAGCATTTGTAATTTACTATCTCCAAATGTTATATGTGATATAACACAAATTTATTTACATTGTGATTTTAATAATATTAAACATATTGATATTTTTAATTATGATTTACCATATTTTTTTCAAAATTATATTTTTGCTTACTCTACATATGGATATAAACAAAGTTCAAATAATCAATATAATTTATCTAATTTAAGTTCTAGTCAATCTTGAAAACAAATCATGAGTGATATTCAAAACAATAATTGATTTCATTCTTATTTAAACAAACCTAAAGTAGGAATGGTTACAAGTCCGCAATCAGTTTATTCTGTTGCTGCAAGTATTGAATATGATAATGATAATGAAGTGCCAATCACAAATCCAATTGACACTAATTCAAGTATTAAAAGTATGACTAATACTTTTTCATATTTCACAAGATATTTATCTAAAAAGTATTTAGGTTCAAATCCAATATATCGTTCACAATCTTCAGCCGGGATTATTAATGAACTAGATAATGGACAAATACATGGTGGGTTTTGTTACAATGGGGATGCTTTATATACTGCAATGGGTGGGAATTATGGTAATTCTTTAACAAACAAACAATGAGATGCATTAATGCCTAATACCTTTCATGTAGTTCATCCAAAATATACTATGATTGCTTTAGATACTGTTGGGATTAATCGTTCTTTACCAAATAATTTGTTATATATAGCATATAAATTTTTATATGATTTGTGTTTAAATGGAGCAGATGCTAATCCAAGTTTTGATGGTTATAATGAACAATTTGCTATTAATGCTAATCATGATAATGTAAATTACACTAATTCTTATGAATATTTATTAACTAATTTTCAAAATAATAACCAGTTAATTAATTTGATTAAGGGTCAAAATGAAAATATTTCATGTCCTTTTTATTATTGATCAAAAGCAACAAATATTAATAATAATAATGATCCTTGAAAAAACTATAGTACACAAGTACAAAATGAACAAAATTTTATAGGTTCTATAAATAATAATGGAATTTATAAATATGGCATCATGCAAAATTTTTCATATAACTTATATGTATCACCATTTTTAAATATTAACAATTTTGCTAGTGAAATCATTACTAAATTAGGTGCAAATTTAACTCAAGGTACAGCAGGAATGAATTGATTTACTACTCAAACTTCATATCCATTTCCATCTAATACTTCATTAACTACTTATAATCAATTCAATAATTGATTTGAAAATATTTATACAATTAATCCAAGCAATTATATTTATACTATTCCTAACAATATTAACTTTACTATTACACCAAATACATGTGTAGAATTACCTTTAACTAAAATTCAAATTTCAAATCAAGCAATTGCTTTTAATGATGTAATGTACCAAGATTTTAGCAATTAATTTTTTAATGTGTTAGAATAACAAAAACTTTTTAAGGAAATGAAAAAATGTTTTTTAGTGCTTTTAATCAAACAAAAAATGAAGAAATATCAAAATCAATAAATCAAGATAATTATATTGACTTATTAGAAAAATTAAAATGAGCTTTAGAAATGTCTTATAACGATTATGGAATAGGAATACATTTAAAAGAAGAAGATGCAAACAAGTGCATTATTTTATTAAATCATTTAATAAAAAAGATTAAGGAATATTTATCGCAAGAATCGTATTACAATGGCAATACAAATATTTCAACTAATTGTATAAAATCATCAAACGAAATATTAGATGTTAGTGAAGATGAATTAAATATTTTAAAAAGACTTAAATGAGGACTTGAACTTTGCTTTGAAGATGGTTATTATTATGGAAGTAAATTTAGATTAGAAAGAAATGATATTATAAACAGCATTAATTTACTTTCATATTTAATAAAGTATTTTAAGAATATAAAAGATAACCAATAATTCACGGCAAAAAAGAACATTAAAATTATTTAATAAGTATTTATAAAAATCATTTAAATATTTTAAGAAATCTCATAATAGGATTAGAACAATTTTTTATAGATTATGAATATATGAATTTAATCCTTTTATTTAACTAAGGAAAATATCGAACAATCTATTAAATCTTTAAAATTATTAATCAAAGAGTTTAAAAAATATAAGAAGTTTATCCAATCAAGCATACTAAGTTTCTTTATTTAATGAACTAATAAGTATTTTTCTTAATCAAATATTGCTAATTATTAAGAATGTTTTTTGTTGCAAATTAAGAAAAAATATTTTAAAAGATTCATATTAACATATTAATAAATTCTGAAGTTTGTAATTCTAAAGAAACAAAAATCCAAAATAAAAGAATGTATTAAAAATTAGAAACTTTTATTAAATACCTAGAAATTTGTAAGTTCTCAATGTTTTAATTTTTTAGTAATTAATAAAATTATTATTTTATAGAAGCACTCTTAATCAATCTTAAAATGTAATAGTTATTTGATAAAAATGATATTATTTATAAAGAGAATTTTTAAAGTTTAATAAAACATAATTTATGAAAAAAATAATTAAAACAGGAATAGGAATATTAAGTTTAGTATTTATATCTTCAGCAACAATCGAAGCAATTGTTTCTTGTAGTAATAATGAACCAAGTGTTCAAACTAACAATACTTCTACAAATAATACATTGTATGAACAAAATGCAAAAATTATATCATCTTTATTACCTGCAATACTTCCAAAAACTATAAATTTTTCAAATAATGATGATTGAACTGCAATTAGCATCTTATCAACTCCAAGTTCAATCCAACAATTAGAATCATCAATTAAATCTAATCTTATTCAAGTAATGAATAAGTATGTTTCAAATCCAAGCAATTCACCAAATCCAACAATTTTAACAGTTTTAGGAACTAATTATACTGCTTCAGAACTTGTAGCAAATTTAAATATCAATTTTCCTAATGTTATTTCTTTAGAAAAAACTTATGCATATAATGGTACAACTTTAAATAATATTACATTTAGTTATGATAATTGTCCAATAAATTTTGCTTGTACAATATCTGGTTTTACTTCTCCATTAAATTATTTTATTAATGATGATTTGTCAAATGTTTTACAAAAAGTTTCATTATCAAATTGAAATAAAAGCATTGTACAAAGTCTAAATAATAAAACAATTTTATCAAATGCAATTGATGATAATATTCAACAACAATTAGATAATAATGTAAGTAAATTAGTGATAAATAATATTCAATTAACTCCAAATGAAATTATGAATGCTATAACAATAAAAGTACCAAGTACTGTAAATTATTTGAATCAATCATTACAAAATTTTTATATTTCAATATCTGCATTGAATGAAGATAACCAATCATTTTATTTAAATGTTACAGGATTTAATCCATTTACATTCAC
>JAGBPV010000060.1 GCA_017633195.1 bacterium | reverse complement strand
TGATATTTAAATCCATCTACTTCTAATCCTAATAAATATTGATTTGTATCTGCATCAACAATTGCAAAATCAATATTATATGAACCTACTGGATATTGATTAGTGATTTTTACTTTTTTGTCATATTTTTGTTTTATTAATCATTCAAAAACTTCTTTTTCAAATTTAGAATCAAATTCACTAGTTAATTCACTTTGTATAATGCAATATTCTTTTTGTTGTTCACTGTTTAATTCTAAAAAACTTAATCATCTTTTAAATGTATCCAAATCTATACTACTTCTATTACTTGATTTAATTTCGCTTGCTTTAATTGATTTTAATACAATCATTTTTTGTTTTGCTCTAGTAATTGCAACATTTAAAGCATTTCTTCCACCGCTTCTAGCAACATATGTTGAATCTAAACAAGCATTCTTAGTATATGCAATACTAATAATCACTAAGTCTGCTTCATCACCTTGAATATTTTCTAGATTTTTTAAAATTACACGATTTTTAAAAATTAATTCATAAAGCTCAGGCTCTTTACTTAATAATTCATTAACATAATCACATTGAGTTTTATTTAAAGTCAATAAAATAATCTTGTTATATTTTGTATAATTTTGTTTTAATAACTCAATCATTTTAATTGCTTCTTCATGATTTGTTTGACAACTTCATTTTCCATTGACTTCAATAACTTCAATTGGATTATTATAGATTTGATTTAAATCAACTGATTTTAAATTTGAATTATAAAATTCCTTGGATGAAAAAGAAGTTAAACTTGCATTATTAGATCTATAATTTAATTCCAAAGTTAAAGAAGTTAAACCACTTGAAATAGCATAATTTAATAATGAATCTTCTTTTTCTTCACTAATTTCATTTTCATCATCATTGTCATTGATTCTAAAACCATATCAATTAGTTGGTTGCATTTGTTCACTATCACCAGCAATAATTACTTTTTTAGCAATACTTAAATAAGGAATTGCTTTTTCTAAAAAAATCTGACTAGCTTCATCAAAAATTACATAATCATATTGATCTTTTTCAAAATTAATAAAAGATGATAAAGTATCTGGATTTGCAACAATTATTGGAAATAAATTTTTTAGTAAATTTTCATAAAATTTTAAGAATTTTTCTATAAATAAAAACCCTTGATCAATTTTTCCCTTCATTTTGTTATATTCATTTTTTAATGCTAATGATGTATTTATTTTGTGAATAAAACTATTAGTTTGTTGTTTAATTAATAATTTTAAATTAGAAACAAAATTATTTAATTTAGGTAAGGTATCAAAAGGTTTATATAAATCATCATACAAATTTAAGTAAATATCATTATCAAAATATTGATTAAGTTTTAAATAATCATCATATGTTAATTTAGATTCATTTAATGTGTTAAAAAATTTTTCATATTGATGAAAAAAATCATAAACATTTTGATCATAATCTTTCTTAAAAATTCCCTTCTTGTGATAACTAAAAAAGGTTGCAAATTGTTCAATATTTATTCCAATTTGATTTTTGTATGCTTCATTAACTTTATCTAAAATCCCTTTTTCTTTAAAATCATTAACCAATTGTTTTATTATTAGAAATCTTTCTTTATTTAACGATTTATAAGATGCACATAAATTGTAAAAATCATTTAAGATATTTTCATCTAAATTACTATATTTATTTTTTTAAATCTCAATATTTTTGTTGTGAATTTGAAACTAAACTAGTAATATTATTTTCAACATTGCTTAAATTATTTGTTTCACTTAATATTTCAAATAATTTTTGTAATTTTTTATAAAAATCTTCTTTAATCTTATTCTTATTAATACTTGTATCTTTTGGAGTTAACTGTAAACAAAAATATTGCAAATCATGCATTCTTTCTAATACAACATCTAATGCAACCTTTTTTTGTGAAATAAACAATGCTTTTTTATTTTTATATAAAATATTTGCTAATAAATTTGCAATTGTTTGACTTTTTCCTGTTCCTGGGGGTCCAATAATAATTAAACTGTTATTTAATGCTTGAATAATGGCTTTTTCTTGACTAGGATCAGTTGGACAAATTCTTACAATTGGTTCTTTTTTAATTATTAGATTATTTATTGCATTTTGTTTAAAACTAAAAATATCATAATTTTCATCAATATGCAATAAATTATCCATTTTATTTTCTTTTATTAATCTTAAAATTACTTTTCTTAAAATTTGTCCACTTGTAGCAGCACAAAACATGCTAATTATTCCACTAGTTTTATTAATTTCATCTTCTAATTGAAGAATTTTAGTTTTTCAATCATTATTAAAGTTATTCGTTATTAAAATATCTTTATTGTTAATCAAATTATGAAAATAACTATTTAATTCTTCATTTAATTGATTAATATTAATACTATTTAATTCTGGATTTAATTTAGGTGGATTAATTCCTCTTTGTTGTTCTAATAAAAATAATAGTTTTTCATTTAATTCACAAAGCGGTGAATAAGAAGTTAAATAAACATCATTACCATAAATTTCAATATCAACTTTTTTCAAAATAAAAGGAGCTTGAATTTGTAAGGAATTAATATTTGTTTGTATGAAATATGTAGCAATATAATAAGGTCAAATTCCAGTTTCATTATAAAGTGTATGAATTTGTTTTTGAATATTTTTTCATTCAAATAAAAAGTTACTTTTTTTCTTCTTTAAATTTTCTCAAATAATTTTTTTGTAAAATTCTGATTTTTGTTTATTATCTATATTATTTTTTCAATCTTGAATTTGATCTTTATTCAATAATTCACAAGATTTAATTTTTGAAAAAAAATCATCAATATTATTTTTAGTATTTTTTAATTCTTCTTCAATTTTAATATGTTCAATATCTGGATTTAATTGAATTTTAAAATCTGCATTATTTAAAATTATTTCAATATCTTGTTTTGTTAAAAAAGAATTAAGATCTTTATTAAAATTACTTAAATAACTAAATAACTCAGATGTAGTATTCTTATTTATCTCTAAAAGATTTCCTAAAATTTTTTGATATTTTTTGTCATTTAATTTCAGTTCTTTATAATTGAACTTTATTGAATCATCAGTTATTAAGTATGGTGTTTTAGTATTCATAAATTATTCCTTTATAACTAATTTAATTATTTTATAATTTAATAAATTTAAATTTTTTTAAACAATATTAAATATGAAAATTATTAAATTAGTTCCAAGAGGATTTTGTCAAGGTGTAGTAAATGCAATCAATGTTTTAAATGATGCTATTAATAATTATGTAAATAAAAACATTTATTGTTTAGGATGAATTGTACATAATGAAAATGTTGTGCAAGAATTTATTAATAAAGGTGTTAAATTCTTAGACGATAAAAAAACATCAAGATATGATTTAATCAAAAACTTAAATGATGATAATGCAGTAATTGTTTTTAGTGCTCATGGTACAGCAGATGAAGTTTTTGAATTAGCACAAAAAAAGGGTTTTATTATAATTGATGCTACTTGTAAATATGTAAGCAAAATTCATGAAATTATTAAGCAAAAAATTGAACAATACAAAATAATTTATATTGGTAAAAAGAATCATCCTGAATCTAATGCAAGTTTAAGTATTAGTAAAGATATTTTGTTTATTGATATTGATGAAGCAAGAATTAATAAATCTTATGAACACTTAAATTTAAATAAAAATGAAAAATATTACTTATTAAGTCAAACTACAATTTCTATTTTTGATTATTATGAAATCATCAAGTATTTCAAAGCAAATTATTCAAATATTGAATATGATTATGAAATCTGTGATGCAACTACAAGAAGACAAGAAGCAGTTTTAAAAATGGATGATGATATTGAATTATTAATTGTTGTTGGTGATAAACAAAGTAATAATTCAAATCAACTAGTATATTTAGCAAAAACAAAAAAGATTGATAGTTATTTAGTAAATAATAAACAAGAATTAAAAAAAGAATGATTTTTGAATAAGAATAAAATTGCAATAACAGCAGGAACTAGTTCGCCACAAGATAAAATCAGTGAAGTTATACAAGAAATTAAAAGCTATAATTTATAAATATTATGAGAGTTAGACACAATAAAAATGCTTTAAATTTATTATTAGAATATAAAAATCTTTATATACATGATGCATTAGCAAATCATGGAAAATGAAGATGATATTTTAATAATAATCATGAACTTTATATAGAAATTGGTTCAGGAAAAGGACAGTTTATTATTAATCAAGCTTTAAAATATCCTCATATTAATTTTATTGCTTTAGAAAAAGATGCAACAATCTTATTAAAAGCAATAAAAAAAGCAGATGATATTATTAAACAAGGATATATCATTAATAATTTAAAATTTACTTTAGCTGATGCTAATAAACTTGAATTTATTTTTGATGATAATGAAGTTGATAAGATTTTTTTAAATTTCAGTGATCCTTGACCAAAAAAAAGACAAGAAAAAAGAAGATTAACTTATATTAGTTTTTTAAAGCAATATTTTTTAATTTTAAAAAAAGCTCATGATTTAGAGTTGAAAACTGATAATTTAGAATTTTTTAATTATTCTATACAAAGCATTAAAAATAGTAATTTATTTAATATTATTTATTTAACTTATGATTTATATAATGAATTAAATAATGAACTTAATTTAAATAATATTGCTACTGAATATGAACAAAAATTTCACAATCAAGGTAATTTAATTAATAAACTGATTGCAAAATCATTAAAGAAATAAATTTTTAATTAAAGTATTTTAGAATTTTTTCAATAATTTTATTTGTTTGTTTTTTATTTATATAAAATTGATTATTAATTTGTTCAATAATTATTTTTGCTAGCATTTTATCATTAATTTTTAATTCTTTTTGTATGGTACTTGGAAAATAATAAAGATTAATTAAGTTTAATAATTGATAACTAAGGTTTTGAATACTTATATCTTTATTAACTTCAAGATTAATGATATTTTTCATTTCTTTTATTTGTTCATTATATTGCTTTAAAAATTGATCATTAATTAATTCTTTCTTGTTAATAATTGCATTATAGAATTGATAATTATGTTTTGAATTCGTTATTAAGAATTTTAACAATTCAAATTTTTCATCTTGTTGAATATCTCTTCTATTTAAAATTAATTGAAAAATTTCAATATCTTCTTCACTATCTATATCTTTAAATTTATTCAAATAAATATTTAAAAAACTTAAATTAATCTTTTTGTCTTTAAGAATATTATTAATTAAATCTGCTTTTTTTAAATTATTAAAATATTGTTTTTCTTCTTCTTTTTGTTTGATCTGATTTAACTCAACACTCAATTTTTTTAATAAGTTAGTTCATTTAGTATAAAAAGGTTCAGGAACATATGATGTATGAAGTTCATCTTGTAAAAGATGAACTAGTTCTAATTTTTTGTCATCTTCAATTAGTTGTTGAATTTTTTTATCAAATTGTTCATAAAGATTCATTTTTTATTCCCTAAAACTATTTGATGGTTCTAAATCATTAAAATTAACAGTATCTAAATATTTTTTTAAAATATCATATGAAAAATTGTTGGTAAAGTAATTAACTTTAATTAATTTTTCTACCCTAGTTTTTGCATGATTAACAATATTTAAAATCAAATTTGGATAATGATATTTTTCTTGATTTTCATGAAATTCTTTTAAATCTAATTGGTGCCATTTAAAATGCTTGGAATTTATGTATTTTATGCATTTAAAATCAAGATCAAAATCTATATATTTAATAACTCCACATTCTAATAAATATGGTGATGCTAAATTGATGTAATAAGTAATAGTTTTTTCAAAAGTATTAATTGTAATTTTGATATTAAATCATTCTTTTTCAAAGAAGAATCAACAAGTAAAACAAGAATTTTGTCTATGCTTAAAACATGTACTAGAATTTTTTTTACTTGTTAAAACATAAACTGATCTTGCTGCACAAAATAAATAATCTTTATTTTTATCAACTATATACAATGGTTGTCAAGTATGATAAAGTCAACCATTATATTTGTATGCTTGAATCATAGTTAAATAAAATTTTTGTCTTTTTGTATTATTTTTTTCTGACATTATACATTATTTTTTAAGAAAAATAAATTTATTATAATAATTAATTAAAATTTATCTTTTTATTTTAAGTCCTTTTTAGTATAACAAAAAAAAATTCTTGATTTAAAAAATATTATATGCTAATAAAATGATTAAATGATATTACAAAAAATATTGGTTATATTAAGTGAGAGAAAAAAATGTTTAATAAAAAGTCAGTTACAAAACAAAAAACAAAATCTTCTAACAAGAAAAAATTAGTTATTGGTTTAGCAACTGCAGGTACATTTGCATTTGCTGGAGTAATTGTTGCTGGAAGTATTGCAGCAACAAGAATTAATACCAAAACACAAAGTAAAGCTCCAGAATATGTTTCAACCAATTCAAGTTTACTAGTTAGTGGTGGTAAACCATATTCAGGTTCTTCTATTGCGTTATCACCAGTAAGTTTCAATAACTCAATTTCAAATAACAATACAAGTGCAAGTTTATTTAGTTCAAAAACTAATAAACCTACAATTTTTGCTGATACTTTAGAAGCATTAAATAATATAGGAATTCAATGATTGAATGCTTATAATCAACAAAGTTTAAAAATTGTTAATTATTATTTAGCACAACCTGCTACTTTTGCATCTAGTTCACTAGAATTTGCAGCACTTCAAATTATTAATCCTAATAAAGTTCCTGTTCAATTTCAATATAAATCTAATGAAAATGCAAAAACTTCATATTTTTTCATTGAACCAGGTCAAAAAGTTTGAATATACATGCAAAATGGTAATGTTGAATATACAACAAATGCTGCTTTGTCAACAAATATAATTAATAATTTTAGTTATATTGATAACTTATTTACAATTAATAATTTATCAAATGCATTTACTACTCAAAAGAAAAATGGACAAGTTATATATACTGCACCAAAATTGCCAGTAACAACTCCAATTGAAATATGTAAAAGTATTTTAAATGACAATGGATCAAATATTGTTCAAAAAGACTTATATAATCTTTTTAATTTTTTTGCATGTGGAAAAGTTATTAATGCTAATGTTCAAGGAACACAAGCTCAAATTCAATTTCAAAAATTAAATGTAGATTGAGCAGGTTCTAAATTTATTCCTTCAAGTCAAAGTCCAACTGGAAAACCACAATTTATTTTGGGTGGACTTACTGGTACTTTAACAGTTGGTGTTAAAAGTCTAGGTCAATCATTAACTTTTAATATTGATAACAATCAACCAATGACTTTTAATTTAACACCAATTCTATTATGACAACAAGATGGAACAATTCAAACAAGTCCAACAATTGCTCAAAATACTATTAGTGGAACAGTTTTCTCAAATTCAGAAAATCCTAATATGCCTTCTGATCCATCACAATTACATTTAGGATATGGTATTAATGCAGCAAATCCACAAAGTGATTTATGTTTATTACTTCCTAATGGTAAGAAATTCAGCATGGTAAATATTGCTTTTTCTTTCTTGTTTTATAATTTTTGAATGACTAATAGAGATATTACTAGTTCACTTAACACTAAAAATATCACTACTCCATCAAATAGTAATGATTTGGGATTTTCAGATGCATCTAATTTTGGTTCAGTTTATCAAAATGGAGCAACCAGTTTAAAAGGTACTAAATCCATTCCAACATCTTGAATTAATGGTATGCCTGTTGCAGAAACAAATAGTAATAATTCTGACACTTACCAAGAAGTTAATTCAACTGGAATTATTAATCTTGATACAGAAAGTTCTAATTTACAAGAATATATTTCAGATAATTTAAATGCTTTAATTAATAGTGAAAATCCAAATGATTTTACTGTTACTTCACAAAATTGTCCTTCATTATACAATCAATTATTACAAAAGACTAATTTAATTAATTTAAATTCTAATTTAAAAGTTAAATCATTTAATGTTGCTGTTGAATTTGAAAATAATGTTGCAATAATTAATGTAAAAAGCGCTGCAGTTTATAATTATGCATATTACACACATTTAAATAATGATGCTGTACAATATTCAAATATTTATTATTTAAATATAAAAGGTTCAAGTGTTCCTGTTGCAATTTACCCATTAAATAATTTAAAAAATATTGCACAAATTCCATTAAATTATAATATTTATCTAAATTCAAATAAAGTAGCAACTAATTTATCCTTTGATTCACCAATTAGTATTAATTTTGCAACAATTAATAATAATCAGTTTGTTACATCTACTAATGCAATGGATTTAATCAATAAAGATTCTTATTACAATACAAAAATTATTGATTATATTACTAAAGAATTTGAACAAATTGATTCAAATTTTAAAGATTTAAAAATTGTTAATTTAACTTACAAAGTTAATGGTAATTACATTAATATTACTTCATTTAATTTATTAAATACAAGCAATTCATGTGTGAACTTTAATTTCTTTAATGTAAGTTATGTATTTTCTCCTTACCAAGAATTAAATATTAGTAATCATGCATTTACAATAACTGGTTTTATTTTGACATTGAATTTAAATCAAAATGTTGATGTAGCAGATAGTAATTATCCATATTTAATGTTAAACAATATTAATTTATCTGGAAATGAAAACCCAGATTCAACACATAATATTCAAATGAGACAAGCTATTTCTAATTTAATTAGTGATGGATATTTAACTGTTTTAAATTATCAAGCATGTGTAGTAACAGGTGCAAGTGGTAAAAATACATTAGAATTTAATAGTTTAGAACTACAAAACAACTCTACTATTAATACAATTTTATTAGATCCAACTTCATCTAATCCAATCTCAGTTGCTCCAGAATCAACAATCTTTTTAAATGCAACAGGAAGCAGTGTTTATGCTAGTTTAACTGACTTTAATACAATGTTAGTACCATCCAATAAAACTATTGCTAACCAATATTTATCAAATTGTAAAAGTTGATTGCAAACTTTAACAGCAAGTGATATTCAAAATGATTTTGCTAATATGGCAAATGTAACAAACAATTATGTAACTACTATGCCATCTGATGCTATTTTAAATTACTCTAATTTTGATTGTCAAATTTCTAATTATGATCCAAGTACACAAATAGCAACTATTAGTAAAATGACTTGAGATATTAATGGTGAAGCTACAAATATTCCTTTAATTGGTCATATTGGATTAAGTGTTGATTTAGATCAAACTACAGCAGTAAAATTCAAAATGATTCCAGTTATTTACTTTACATATAATGGAGTAAAAAATTCATATCCACAAATTATTGCAACAAGAAGTGATTACAAGTCAATTGATGGTGTTTGAAAATATCTTGCAGTTTCTACAAATTTAAATTATAATTTTGTTCCAAACATGCAAGATGCAACTAACATCAGATATGGATATTATTTAGAACCAGTAGATGGCAATTGTCAATTTGCCGGAAGTGGTTTATCATTAAAATTAACTGGAGCAGATGCTAGTTTTAAACCTACTTTAAATATTTCATATGCGTTTAATGAATCAGTAATGTTTAATCACTGAAATAATAATAGAATTACTCCAATTTCAACATCTAATGAAACACCTTATGGATCTTATGTTCAAACAGCAGTAGCAAAACCAGTAACTGTAAATTCATATATTATTAATCCTTTTGGTGCACAAGATATTAATATTGGTCAAGTTAGTTTGAGCAATTATGGAATTAATAACTTTGTTCAATTATCAAATTACTTAACAAATTCCAGTAATTATTCAAGCATTGCTAGTTTATTACAATTACCATATTCATTAACTATCACAAATATAAACATTGGTGGATTTGATGGAATTGGTGAATTAACAATTAATAATCCAACTAATATTACATATAAACTTATTGAAAATATTAATAATAGATATTATGCATACTTTATTCTTCCAAATGAAGATGGTCAAGAAATCTTATTTGGAGAAAACAGTTTGATTAATGTTCAAAACTTCTATCAAAATGTGTCAGGTTCAGCAACATACAACTTAACATCATTAGTAAATAGTGGTAATTCAGGAGCAGTTAATTATTACAATACTACAAAGAATGTAGCTTGATTTGATCAAAGATATATGTATCCATTACTATTTAGCAGTAACTCACATGATACATATTATAAATTTAATTTTAGTGATATAGGTCCTCAATATACATATACAATGGACAGTCCATCTTGAACAAGTTATATTGATTGAGCAAACACTCCGCATCCATCAATGACATTTCAAATGATTTGGGTTGCACAAATATTAGGATTTGATTCTGCTATTCAACAAGAATTTGACGGATATAAAATTTATCTTAACAATTCAAATGGTCAAGTAGTTATTTCAAGTATTGAAGTTAATAATATGTGAATTAGTGGATTAGATTTAACTATTAATCCAGGTTCTGACTTTATGTTAAATTAAAATAGATATAATTTATGGATAATAAAAATCAAGTAGTTAAAAATAATCTTATTGAAAATAAAGAAGAATTAAATGAAGAAACTTCTAAGTCTTTAAGATTAAAAAAAGTTATTAAAGAGAAATTAAGTAAATTTGAATCTAAATATGATAAATTGAAAATATTTCAACAAAAACCACACATTCATTTTGAAATTTTATTAATTGGATTTATTTTTACGATCATCTTTTTAATTTTTGGAATGGTATTATTGTTTAGTCCTGATTTTATAACAAAAGGATATGCAATTCCTCAAGAACAACTTTTTAGTCCAAGTATTGGAATAACAAGTTATGATGATGCATCTAACTTCATAAAAATATATGGATTTAATTTTGGCTTATATCATTACATTTTTCAAATAGAACCTGTACAAGGAAGTTCAATTACTGCATTAATTAATAATCATAATGGAATTGCTAGAATTTTAGGTACTTTTATTGGTCCAAATTTAAACTGATATGGAATATGTTATGTAATTTTTGAATTCTTTATTTTGAGTTTTGTTATTAGTTCTTTTATAGTTTTTGCTAGATACAATAGTTTCTTAAAATATACTCAAAATGGATACAAAATCAAAAGATACTTTACAGCTTCATATGTTCTTATTATTGTCTTTATTGTTTTATCTGGCATAATAACAGAAGTTAATGTTATTCCTGGTTCAGCAATTATTGAAACATTATTAATGAAATATGATCCAAGTTTAGTTTGACCCCCAATTCACAATATATCTTCAAGTTCTTCAAATTCATCTACAGTTAATTCAAAAGAAATTGAAAAATATATTAATGATTTAAATATTAATGGAGTAGGAGTAAGTTTCCCTATTGCTGCTTTTGCTAGAGTCAAAGTAAGATATATTCAAGAAGCAAGTATTAATAATGATCAACCAGCATTTTACTTTAATATTTATACAGCATGATATTGTTGAGTGATTTTTGGATTATATTTAAAGTTCATGATTACATTAGTATGATTCTTAGTTAGATTAAATAAAAAATATCACCAACACAAAGAAGTTTTAAGTAAATTATGTGACATGTCTATTACTGATAATTTATTTAAAGATCAACAATTAAATCAAAATAAACAACAATTATTAAATGTATAAAGTTTATAAGTAAAATCAAAATAAAAAATGAAAGTTTGATTAATAAATCATTCTTTCTTTTTTTATTTAAAATAAAACTAGTTAATTTAGGAAAAAAATATGGAATTTGTATACAAAACTTTAAAAGATATTGATTTAAAAAACAAGAAAGTTGTTTTAAGATTAGACTTAAATTTACCAATATATGAAAACAAAATTTTAGATGATACAAGGATTAATGCATCTTTAGAAACAATTAAATACTTATTAAAAAACAATTGTAAGATTATTATTCTTTCACATCTTGGAAGAATTAATTGTGAACAAGATATAAAAAATAACGATAAATCTTTAAAAATTGTTTATGATGAATTAGTTAAAAAACTACCTGAAATAAAAATTTATTTTTGCAATAGTTTAAATGAAGCTGAAATAAAAAAAGCAGCAAATAAATTAAAAAATCAAGAAATTTTATTATTAGAAAATACAAGATATTTTAATGTATGTAATATTAGTCACAAAACCACAAATAAAGAAAGTGGTGGAGATGAAGAATTAGCTAAATTCTTTGCTAGTTTATGTGAAGTTTATATTAATGATGCTTTTGCTACAATTCACAGAAATCATGCTTCAAACGCGATTATTGCTAAATATCAACCAAATAATGCAGTTGGATTTTTAGTAGAAAAAGAGTTAAAAACTTTAAGTAAGATTTTAGATCATGTAAATCATCCATTTGTTGCTATTTTCGGTGGTGGAAAAGTTCGAGATAAAATTAATGTCATTTATAAAGTCTTAGAAATAGCTGATAAGGTTATTATTAGTGGTGGATTAACTTATACATTTGCTAAAGCATTAGGTTTAAATGTTGGTATTAGTAGAACTGAAGATGATTTATTAGATGTTGCAAGAGATATTTTAAAAAAAGATATTAATAAAAAGATTGTTTTAGCTTCAGATTTTATAGGTGTAGATAAATATGAAGATAAACCTGGAAAAGCAGTTGATATTGATTCAAAAGAAGCAACAGGATTAATGGGATTAGATATTGGACCAAAAACAGAAGCTAAATATAAAGAAGTTTTAAAAGATGCAAAAACTGTTTTTTATAATGGTCCTTTAGGTGTAACAGAAATGCAAAACTTTCAACATGGTACTAAAACATTATTTGATATTTTAAGTAATTTAGTAAAAAATGGAGCTGAAGTTATTATTGGTGGAGGAGATTCAGCAAGTGCTGCAATTAACTTTGGATATAAAGATAAATTTAGTTTTATTTCAACAGGCGGAGGTGCTAGTATGGCTTATTTAGAACAAAAAGATTTACCAGGATTAAGTAATATGAATAAAAATAAAGGATTAACACCACACATTGGTGCAAGCAAAGATGAAATTAGTAAAACCGTGTTAGTTTGTGGTGATCCATTAAGAGCAAAATGACTTGCTGAAAATTATTTAAGTGATGTTAAATTAGTAACTAATATTAGAAACATGAGTGGATATAGTGGTTATTATAAAGATCAATTCATTACTGTTATGGGTCATGGTATGGGGATGCCATCAATTGGGATTTATAGTTATGAATTATTCAAGTTTTATGATGTTGATTTAATTATTAGATTAGGCACAGCAGGAGGACTTGATAAAGATTTAAAAGTAAGAAGTTTAATTCTTGCTAAAGAAGTTTATAGTGATTCAAATTATGCTAATGAATTAGGTTTAAAAGATAAATCAAAGATTTTAAAACTTGATGATAATTTAGACATATTAGCAAAAGAAACTGCAAAATTAAATGATATTAAATTATTAGCAGAAAATGTAATTTCAACAGATTGTTTTTATACTTGTTTAAGTCCAAAACAATTGCAAGAAAAAAACAATAGTAAAGCAGTAGAAATGGAAATTTTTGCTTTATATGCTAATGCAATCATGCTAAAAAAGAAAGCAATAGGAATCTTAACAATTTCTGATAATATCATTACACATGAAGAAATGAGTGCATATGAACGTCAAACTTCATTAAAAGATATGGCAAAATTAGGATTAGAAATAATTTATAATTATGTAAAAAATAATAAAATTAATTTAAAATAAAAGTAGTTAATTAGATTAACATTATACTATACAAAGTAGAAAGGTATTTTTAAATGAGAAAGTTTTTTGAAACCCCAGATGGTCAATTATTAGAAATTGATTCACCACTAAGTTTGAACAAAACAAACATTAAGGAATATGTTGTAAGAACAAGCAATGATGCGGATGAACCATACATGCCTGTTATTACAAAAACTGAACTTGGATATTCAGTAAAAGTTAATGAAGAAAAAGAAGTTGAATGTGATGATCATGAAGATGGTGAATGCTGTGGTGGAACTGATCCAAACTGCTGTCATGCTAAAAATGAAGTTATTTTTGTTGAATTAGATGTTGATTCATTAAAAATTAGAAGATTTTTAGCAAAAAATGAAAAACCAGAAGTAAACTTTCATATCCCACATGGTACCACTGTACAAGCTTATGCATATTCTACAAAAGGTGGTTTATGAACAAGCTCATTAAAGGAAGATGAAAAGAAATAGTTTTTCTTCCAATTCATCAATAAAAGAACTTACTAACAAGAAAAAGAACGGAATTATTTTTCAAAAAAATGATTTCGATTTTTTTATATCATATTTAAGAGAAAAATCAGCGAATTTATACCACTTAAAATATTTAAATGGTTTAGAGTTAGGAAGTTTAATTACTGCTTTAGATATTAAAGGAATTAATGAAGAAGAAGTAACAGAATTTATTAAAAGCATTTTGGACTCTTCAAAAGAATTCAATGCTTTAGAAAAAAAAGAGGGATATGTTTTAGATTATTTAAATTTTAATAAACCTGATGATTGCTTACCATTAGTGTTAGGACCAATTTTAAGTGCATTAAATTTAAATTTTGTTTATATTTTTACTAGAAATATGAATTTCTTTGGAAATACTTTTAGTGCTTTAGATAGCATTGGTGTAACTTGTAATTTCTCTTTTAAACTAAATAGCATTATTAAAGAAGAATCTTTAATTTATTTAGAACAAGATAAAACTATTATTGATTTTTTTAATTTCTTTTTAAAAAACTTAATAGTTGCTGATTATGGTAGTATTTATTTATATCTTGTTTTGTTATTATCATACAAATTTCAAATCAAAAACACAATTTTAATTATTAATTTACCTTTTGGTAATAGTAGTTTTATTAAAACAATTAATAATGCAAGAAAGATTGCTAATCAAATTTTGAACATTTGTAATATTTTTAAAAAGAAAGCTATTCTTTTTTTAACAAGTTCAGATAATGTGATTGGAAAATATATTGGTTCTGCTTTACAAATTAAAAAAGTAACAAATTTATTTGATAATTATAAAAATTGAACTGATGTTGTAAATGTTATAAAAAAGATGGTCAGTGAAATTTGTTATAGATTAAATTTCATTATTGATAAACAAAAAGTTGAAAATATGGTTGAAGAATTATTTTCAAGTAAAAAAGCTTTAAGTATTTTTCAAAGAATGTGTGCAAAACAAAGAGGTGCTAGTTTAATAAAATACAATAATTTTAGAATTAATCGCTATTTTTCACCTAAATTCCAGTATGAAATTAAAGCATTACAAGATGGATATATTGATTTTAAAGATTATAGTTTAATAAGTTATGTAGCAAATAGTATTAATGTTTCATTAAATTCTAGTAATAAAATTGATACTCAAGCAGGAATTTTATTTTATAAAATTGCTGGAGATAAAGTGAATAAAGATGAAATTATTGCAATAATTTATGTTTCTAGCAAAATGGATGAAAATTTACTTGAATTATTTAGCAATAATATCTTATATTTTGATAAAAGAGAATTAATTACTGTGAAAAATTATTTTCAAGATGCTTTTGATAATTTAAATTTAATTAAAGTTATTAAGAATAAAGATGAAATTAAAAATTAGATTAAATGAAGATGAAATTTTTTCATATTTAAAAAAGCATTTATTTAATTCTTATGCAAAATATTCTAATTTTTATGTTTGTTGTGTTTTAGAAACTAAAACTAACAATGCGTATAAATATTATTTTGGTAATAATGTTGAAAATGCTAGTTTTGGTTTAACAATCTGTGCTGAAAGAAATGCAATTTGTAATTTTTATAGCAATAAAGATGCAGATGAAACTATCTTAAATTTATACTTATTAGCATCAAATATTTCTAAGACTTACAAAGACATTATCTTTCCTTGTGGAGCATGTTTACAATTCATTCAAGAATTTTTTAACGAAAATAACAATATAATTTGTTATTCTATAAATAAGGATAAAAGTGTTTTTAGAATTAATGATTTATTGCCAAATGCTTTTTTACTAAATAAAAAGAAGGAGACAAAATAAATAGATGTTAGATGATCTTACAAAAAAATATTACAATATTTGATTAAATCACCCAAGAGTTAATGCTACTATGAAAGCAGAATTAGCAAACATGGAAGATGATGAAATTACAAATATCTTTCAAACTGAACCATTAAAATTTGGTACTGCTGGAGTAAGAATGCAAATGGGTCCAGGATTTCAAAGATTAAATTCTTTTACTTATCAAATGTTAACTGAAGGATTAAGTAAATTTTTATTAGAAAAATTTGATAAAGAAAAAAAGATTACTGTAGTTATAGGACACGATAATAGATTAAATTCAAGTCATTTTGCTTTAATTTGTGCAAGAGTGTTAAGTAGTTTTGGAATTAAAGCATTATTATTTGAAAATAATGAATTAATGCCAACTCCAATCATTTCATATACAGTTTTAGCATACAAAGCTCACGCTGGAATTAACATTACAGCAAGTCATAATCCAAAAATTTATAATGGTTTTAAAATTTATGGAAATAATGGAGCACAAATTTTAGATAAAGAAGCAAATACCATTATTAGTTATTGCAGCAATTTTAATGAAATTTTAGACAAAGTTTATCAATTAGACAAATCTAATATTGCTTATATTTCAAGAGATAATATTAATGATTATTTTATTGCAGCAAAAAGTGCTTTAATTAATACTTATCCTAATGTTTCAAAAAATTATCCAATTGTTTTTACAGGACATCATGGAACAAGTGTTAAGAAATTTCCAAGATTTTTAAGAATGCTTGGATACCAAAATATTATTGATGTTAAAGAACAAAATGAATATGATTCTAATTTCACTTATAGTGATGTTGTAAATCCAGAAGATCCTTCAAGTTTTAATTTAGCAATTAAGTATGCTGAAAAAAACAATGCCAAAATTATTATTGCAAATGATCCAGATGCAGACAGAATGGCTGTTGCTATTAAAAGAGATGATGAATGAAGATTTTTAACTGGAAATGAAATGGGCATTATTTATAGTTATTATGTACTAAAAAATAAAAAATTTAATTTACAACCTTATATTGTAAGTTCATATGTTTCAACAAATTTAGTTGATAGAATTGCTAAAAAATATAATGCTTTAGTTCACAGAACTCCAACTGGATTTAAATATATGGGAAATTATATTTCAGACAAAATCGGTGTTAATGATTTAGTAGTAGCATTTGAAGAAGCAATTGGGGCTTTAAATTCAAGTATTAATCGTGATAAAGATGGATTTCAAGCAGGAGCATTAGCATTAGAAATTTATACAACCTTAATTAAAGAAAATAAAGATTTTGTTGATTATTTAAACCAAATCTATAGTGAATTTGGATATTGACAAGGAAAAACTTCTTCTTTCATTATTAAAAGTGATAATTGAAGAAAAAAAGTTGATGATATTTTAAAAAAACTTTTAGATTTTAATGAAAAAGAAGTTTTAAATAGAAAGATTACTTACATTGGTTTTAATGAAGATGGTGGATGTGTTGATTGAATATTAGAAGAAGATTCATGAATTAGATTTAGAAAAAGTGGCACAGAACCTAAATTTAAAATTTATTATAACTTATATGGAAAAAGTATTTCTAGTTTAGATAGTGAAATCAATTCATGAAATGCTTGATTTAAGAATTTTTTAAATTTATAATATAAGAATTAAAAGATTTAATTATTTTTGGAAATTTATTTATGAGAAGAAAAATTATTATTGGTAATTGAAAAATGAATAAGGATCGTAAAGAAACGATCAATTATTTAATGACTTTAAATCATATGGTGAATAAAAATCATTTTTTAACAGATCAATTAGACTTAGTTTTAGCACCAAGTTTTTTATGTCTAATTGCTGCTAAAACTTATATATCACGTGGAGGAATATTTGCTAAAAATGC
>JAGBPV010000059.1 GCA_017633195.1 bacterium | reverse complement strand
TATTATTGTCAACTGTTAAAGCGTATTGAATTTTATATCCTTCTTTTCAAGCTTTTACATTTGGAAGGATTTGAAAGTTGTTAATAGTTTGTCCATCTTGTAAATTTAAAATATAATTTGCTTTATTAAATGATATTTGTAAAGAGTGTGAAATATTATTTGAAAAGCCATAAATATTAACTGAACCAACTTCTTGGTTTGAATAATATACATTAACTTTAATTATTGAATTATCATTTGATGAATTAATTTCATTAAAAGAAGGTAATTCAACTTTTAGATTATTTTGTATATCTTGTTTATTTAATAAAGTATTTGATGAATTAATTATTTCTTGAATAACTGAATTAGTAATGGTAGATTTAAGTGCTTCTTTTTCATTATTATTACTTAAAAGATCTTGAAGATTTTGGTTTTTGTATCCACTTAAAGTAATGTTTTTATTTTTTAATAAAATATTACTGATTTCATTGGTGATTGTTGATTGTTTTGATTCATTTTGTTTTTTATTTTGTAAAATTTGTTTGCTATTTTGATTTTTAGAAGAATCAGAAGAAGTATTTGAACATGATATAACACTTCCAACTGCAATTGTACAAATACTTGCAAGTGAAACTAAACCTAAAAGAAGCTTAATTTTTCTTGAATTTTTAGCCATATTTAATAAGTTCTTTCTTTGGTTTTATAAATATTATAAAGAAATTGTTTTTGTAAATTTTTTTATTCTTTACTTGATTATTTTACTACTTTAAATTAAATCTTGTTTGATAGTTAAAAAAATAATGAAATTTAAAAAAGTACACTTAAAAATCTTTCTAACATTTAAATAGTATTTTTATAAAAAAAGATAAGATTCATTTAGTTAAACAATATATAAGAATTAATTAGTTAATCGTTTTCTTTTTCCATCTTTTCTAGTAGCTTTTAAATATCCACTGTTTAATGCAATTTGTGCAATATTAATAGAACTTGTTAATAATCTGCATTTTAAGAAATAAATTAAAGCAATGGTGTTATCTTTAAAAAACTTATTAAAATTATATTTTCCTAAAATCTTTTTAATTTCTTGTAATAATTCATACATTAAATTTGCTTTTTGTTTCTTATTTAATGCTTCATTATTTACAATTGCATAACAATACTGAAAATATCCTAATTGCATCATTTGACACAAAATTCGGTTCTTATTATCTGAATTTTTTTCAAAGATTTTTAAAGAAATTGCATACTTTGCTTCAGTTTCTACCATAATTTTAATTCAATCTGCATGTTTTACAAAATTTTGAATAGAAATCGTTTGACTTTCATTGCCACATTGGTATTGATATAGTGGGGCGTATGAAAAAAAAGTACAATAATTTGCTGCAGCATTTACAACTAAAAAAATAAAAACACTGTCCATATATGACATTTTGATTGGCAAATCTGGAATAGAAGTGTAAATTTCTTTTCTCATTGTAAAAGCATGTACTGTTAATACTGATAATTTTGTAATCTTAATTTCATCAATTTTAAAAAGATCTTTTTTAAATAACTTATCATAAAATTTTTGACTAACAATTTCATCATATTCATTAATGAAATTCACACTACTAAAAATTAAGTCAATATCATCAGGTAATTTTTTTAAGAAATTAACAAATTTAATTAAACCATATGGATCTAAATAATCATCACTATCTAAAGTCTTAATATACTTACCTTTAATATCTAAATGTTTTGCAAAATTATGTACACTTCCTCAATTACCATTTTCTTTATTAAAAACATGGATTAAATCTTTTCCATATTGTTTTTGAATATTTAATAAAACTTCATAAGTATTATCTTTACTTCCATCATTAATTAAATAAAAATCAACTTCATTATTTAATTGATCAAAATGGACATGACTAAATAAATTATCAATAAAAGAACTGCAATTGTAACAAGGAACTATAATACTTAAAACTTTATTATTCATCTTATTTTTTTAAAATATCTTTAATTATATTAATAGAATTATAAATTGCATCATCTGTATCAAAATATTTATATTGACCAAGTCTACCAACTACAAAGAAGTTTTCATCCATTGCTTTTAATTCACTATAGTATTTATTAAATAACATTAAAGTATCTTTATTATTAATAGGATAACAAGCTAAATTAAAACGTTTGGAATTAATATCATATGCACCTGGATATTCTTTAGAAATTACTGTACCTTTTAAGTCTAATTGATTGCATAATTTTTTGTATTCAGTAATTCTAGTTAATTCTTTGTCACTTGGATAATTAACTACACTTGTTGGTTGAAAATCATCAATATCATTAAAATATTCAAATTTAAATTCTAAACTTCTATAAGGTAATTTTCCATATTTAAAATCAAATAATTCATCAATCATCCCTGTAAAAAATATGGCATCATAAACTTTATTTTTTAATAATAATTGTAATGATTTTAAATTATATGTTTCTTTGTAATCATAATTTAAATATAAATCAATCTTTTTATGATTTAACATTCTTTGCATCATGCTAGTTCATCCATCTTTTGGAATAGCAACAAATTTATCATTAATAAAATAATTTCATTCATTACTTAATACAACTTTTAATCTATTTAAAACATTTTGATCAATTTTATTAGCAGGTATATCTCACATTTTCATGGTGTAATTTTCATAAATATTTTTATAAACTAATTCACCTAAATATTTGATATTATTATCATTATTATTTAATAATTGCAAAATACTAACTTCTTTTTGATTCTTGTAAACTTCTTTTAATTTACTAAATAAATCTTTATCATGACTAATTGCATTAATACTAGTTTCATTAATTGGTAAAGGGATTAATTTATCTTCATACTTTACTAATACTTGATGAGTGAAATTATGAAAAGTACTAAATCTACTTAATAAGTTTATTACTTCATCATAATTAGTATGAAAAATATGTGGTCCATACTTATGAATCATAAATCCATTTTCATTTTTATAATCATAAGTATTTCCACCAATATGATTTTTCATATCAATTATTTTTACATATTGTGCATCTTCATCAACTAATAATCTTGCAAGACTAATTCCAGTTATACCTGCACCAATTATTAAAAAGTTTTTATTTTTTAATTCCATAATATATAAATAATAGTTTATAGTATAAAGATAAATTAATTTTTTGTATTATCTTTTTCTAATTGTTTGATTCTTTGGTCTATACAATTATAGATTTCTTTTGCATATTGATTTTCTTTATATATAAGTATTTTAATTGATCTAGTTGCTCTTGTTAAAGCTTCATATAATCATGTTTCTGTTGGATCGTAAAAATCTGAATATTGTACTGTTTTGTCACTAAATTCATAATTAAAGTGTTTATCCTTAAAATTAATTCTAGAATTCAAATATACAATTACTTTTTCATATTCACATCCGGCAGCATTAAATTGTGTAAAGATACCACTATCTATATTGTTACTACTTTGTAAAACAATAATTTTTTCACCCTTTTTTGCATCTATTTGATTACTTGTTTTGTTTGTGTATTCTAGTTCAATATTTATAAATGATTGCAATTCACTGTTTTTATATTTTTTTAAATAATCATCATTTCCAAAAGATATATATTGTAGTTTTGAAAGATCTTTGTTATTAAATCTATTTGAATTTTTTCAATCTGAAAGATAAAATTCTTTTGAATAATTTTTCTTTAAAAATGAGCATAAATCTTCATATTTTTTAAAATTATTTGATGGTAAATAAGTATGGTAATGGCAATAAATATCTTGCAAATAATCTCCAAATAAAAAAAATTTTGTAAAATTTTTAGATGTAATATAATTTTTTATTATTTCTTCATTACTATCTAAGTTGTTATACTCATCAATTAGTATTTTATTATAATTAATAAATTCATTAATGTTATTGTTTTTCAATATTAATGGTCTTGATCAATCTATGCTAGAGTTATCATCAAAATTTTGATATGGTTCACAAAAATCAATATAAACTTTTACTGGTTTAAAAAAATCTCATAAATAAACCATCTTACTTTTGTTTTCAGCTTCTATTTTTTTTACAAACTCATTATTCTTAAAATACTCATAAGATGATTGATTTGTAATGATAAACAAAACATGCTTTTCAGTAATAAATAACAAAAATGCAAAAACTGTTTTTCCACTTCCTGGAATTCCATTTATGACAGTTATTCGATAATTTTTAACATTTGATATTTGATTTAAATCATTAAAATTAACATTTGATACTAAAACATTACTAATATAATTTTCATCTTTTCAATTATTAAGTAATTTATCTAAATAGTCTTCTGAATGAAATTGTCTTATGTAATCATGAAAATTATTATCTTTTAAGCATATGTTATGAGAATTTTGAAATATATTTTTAATCTCTTGCTCTTCTATTTTTATTCAATTATTTGTTGGATAACCAAAAAAATCTCCTGATTTTTCATGATTAAATTTGTAATATTGTTGTTTAAATGTTTGTTTATCTCATTTAAAAATATTTATTCTTATAAAAGTACAATTTTTATTTAATAAACTAAAAATATATGATTCTAAATTAAGATCTTTTCTTTTTATTTTAACTAAAGCATTTCTGTAATCTCAATATTTAGATATAATAAGTTCACTATCACTAAAATCTTTAATTTCTACAAGAAAAAAGTATGTATGATTAAAATAATCTTCATTTATAAATAATATATCTATTTCATCTTCATCATATAAATCATTATTTAAATCATTGATTTTTAATGGTTGTGGAGAAAATGTTCAATTATCAAATTCTTTTTCATTATTACTGGAATTTAGCAAATATCTTGTTGCAAAATCTTTAAATTTATTTATTTCTTTTTTTAAATTTTCATCTTTGCAATCTTTTAATTCTACAGTATTAATATCTTTTAATCTAAATATTAATGGTTTGTTGTTTTTATTTTTCTTATCTTTGTTTAATGTAAGGTTTTTTAGTGTTATTCCTGAACAAAATCATCAATTATTAAAATCTATTTCTTTTGGTTCTTTTCCTACATTAAATTGAAATAAATATTTTTGTGCAAATTCTTTAAAAATTGTTAATTCTTTTATTGTTATATTATCTTTATTCTTGTTAATTGATGTTTTATCATTTACATTTTTTTGTAAATTTTCAATATAATTCTCAATATCTTTAAATTGAAATATAAAATCTTCTTTATTTTGATTATCCATAGTCTTTTATTTTTATATCTAATTTTTTAAATAAATACTTATAAATTTTAATCTTTTGGATTAAAAAGAACAAAAGATAAATGTAATTGAAAAATATCAATATTAAATTATTGAATATTATTCATTTAATTAATATTAAACATAAAATATATAATAATAATTTGAAGTAAATTTTAAGTTCCTTAAATATAATTATCCAATTTTTGTTTAATAAAAAAACATCTAAAAAATTAATAAAAAACAAATAATATGAAAAAAAGAACATTGATATTATCTGCTGCAATCCTTTCATCAGTTACTATCATATCAGCAGTTACTGCAACTATTCCTCTGTATGCTTTTAGTAATAATCCAAAGAAATCCACAAATAAATTAAGTGAAAATAATAATCAAGCAATTGTTAATAAATTAGATTCATTATTAAATCAGATTATTAATATAAGCAATTATGAAAACATGAATAAGTTAAGTGCTTTAGAAGCATTAACAAATAATTCAAATGATTTAATTAATGCAATTAAAGAAGCAATTCAAGTAGAAATACAAGATCACATTCATCAATTTGTATTTAATAATTTAACATATACTTCATCTGAAATAGTTAACAATATTAGTATTAAATTACCACAAACAATTTCTAGTAATGATGATAAAAATAATCAAATTACTAATGTCTATTTATCTTATCATTCAATTCAATTAAAAAATACTAGTGGAAGTTCATCATTTATTATTGATGGATTTAATTCATTATCAACTAATAACTCTAAAAAAACTACAGAAATTCCTAATCAAAATTCAAATAATAAAACACAAAATAAAAACACTAAAGTTAGTGATAGTGATTCTGGTTCTAAAAATACAAGTTCATCAAATACAAAAACTGATGGAACAAAAATAAAAAATGATGATGGATCTTCTAATAGCAACAAAGAAAATAAAACAGTTAATAAAAATAAAAAAAATGAAGATGGTTCAGGTTCAATACAAAAAGATTCTAATATATCAAATTTAAAAAATAATATTAATCAATTAATTGCTACAAAATTAGATTCAATATTAAATAATGAAATTAATATACAAACTTTTAGTAAAATATATGCTGGTAGTGAATCAAGTGCTTCTTATTCTTTAATAAGTTCTAATTTAAGTTATGCAATAAAATATCAAATTGAAAATGAAATATTAAATTCTAATGTTTTATTTAGCTTTAATAATTTGAGTTACACAGCAAGTGAAATTGCATCAAACATTATTATTAAGTTACCAAATGCAATTTCTTTATCAAATAATGAAAATTCATGTATTAATGGGGTTTTATTGTCATATTGTGGTATCAGTTTAAATGCTAAAAATGGAGATTCAAGTTTTATTATTACAGGTTTTGGTTCACCAAGTCCTTCATGAAATAATGCTTTTAATCAACTTGTTGCAAATCAATTAAATACCTTATTAAGTAACAATATTAATATTTCAAATAATGAAACAATGAATACTATTAGTGCACAAGATGCATTATTTAATAATTCTAGTAATTTAAAAACAGCAATTATTAATGAAATTACTAGTTTTTTAACAAGTTTAAATGTTAAATTTAATATTGAAGATTCTTCTTATTCAATTTCAGATATTACTAAAAATATTACAATTACTCTACCACAAGATATCTTAATTAGTAATGATGAAAATGGATTAATTCCGAATGTATTTTTATCATATAGTGGAATTAGTTTAACATCAAAAAATAATCAAACTAGTTTTACAATTTCAGGATTTAAAACTATTAATTCATATAATTCAAATAATGTTTTAAATGAAGCTTATGAAATTGATCAACAATTAAGTAACAATATTATTAATCTTTCAACCTATTTATCTTCAAATTCTATTACTGCAGCAGATGCATTATATCAAGCAAATTATTTAAACAATCAAATTACTCATGCAATTAATGAAGCAATTATTAATACTAAAAATATTAATAAAAATGCAAATATTTCTATTAACTATATTTTACCAAACAGTATTTCTTTATTAGATAATGAAGATGGACAAATAACAAATGTAAAACTGTTATATGATGGAATTTTATTAAATACTACTAATGGTAATACAACTTTTGTTTTAAATGGATTTTTAAAGTTAAATTCACTAACTTTAAATAATCCTTCTTATAAAACATCAAATAATATTAATCAAATTATTGCTACTAAATTAGATTCAATTTTAAACAATAATATTGATCTTACTTCATACGCTTTAACAAATAATCTTACTGTGTCATATGCATTAAATAATATAAAATATTTAAAGCATTTAATTAAAGAAGTTATACAAAATGAAATTGTAAAAGAACTTAATAATTTTGTAATTGGTAATTTAAGTTACACTTCACTAGAAATTCTAAGTGGAATAAACATTAATTTATTAAGTAATTCTAAAACAAATATTCTTAATAATTCAAAAAGTATCAATGTTAGTTTATCTTATAATGGTTTAACATTAACTTCAAATAATAATTCAATCTTTAATATTATTGGATTTGTATCTTCAACTAATGTTTCAAATAGTACACAAAATGTTAATGAAATAATTGCAACTAAATTAGATTCATTATTAAACAATACTATTGATGTAGCAAATATTAATATTACAAGTTTGGGACAATTAAATACTTGAACACCAGATGACATCATGATATTTGGTGATTTAAATGAAATTATGAATAAAGCATTAAATAATGAACTTAAAAATTCAATTAGTACATTTTCAATCAATGATTCTAGTTATAGTTTATCTGACATTTTAAATAAAATTACCTTTTTATTTCCAAATGGAATTTCTATAAGTAATGATGAAGATGGATTAATTCCAAATATTAAATTATCATATGAAGGTATTGAATTGGTTGGTAAAAATAAAGCATCAACATTTACATTAACTGGGTTTGAAAATGCTTCTTCAAAGAATTCAAATGATGAAGTTAGTACTGTATATGAAATACAAAAAATAGATTCTTTTTTAAATAGTAATATCAATATTGCTTGCTTCTTATTTAAACATGAATACTTATACTGCTGCAGATGCATTAAGCAATAGTACAAATAATCAATCAAGTTTATATAGTGCAATAACACTTTATGTGCAAAAAGCAATAAAACAAGCAGGATATGGTATTGCTTTATGCTCTTTATTTACTACTCATGATATTAATTTTGAAGCTAGTGGAACACTTAATATTTTCTTACCAAATAGTATTTCACTAAATGAAAATGAAAATGCTTTAATCAATAATGTGCAATTAGTACTTAATGGAATGTATTTAAATGCAGCAAATGGAAGTTCAACTTTTACTATTACAGGATTTTTAAATGCAAATGAAACTAGTTCACAAAACAATATCAATGAAATCATTGCAAATAAATTAGATACATACTTAAATTCAACAATAAATGTAGCAGATATTAATGTTTTAAGTTGAAATACAATGAGTACTTTTAGTGTTAGTGAAATTTTAAATAATAAAAGTAGTTTATATAGTGCAATTATTCAAGTCATTGATAATTGAATGCCAAATTCACCATTTATTTTTAATAATTTAAGTTATAACCAATATTACATTTCTAATGCAATTAGTATTACTTTACCAAGTTCTATTTCACAATCTGACATTAATAATGGACAAATTAGTAATGTTAAATTATATTATAATGGTATACAATTAAAAACTTCAAATGCACAAAATACATTTACTATTACAGGATTTAAAACAATATAAATATTTTTTCATAAATTATTAATTATTTTTTCTATTAAAATTAGTAATAGGAGAATAAATGTTTTTAAATAAAAAAGTACTAAATGATTTGTTAAAAAAATCAATAAGTGAAGAATCTGAAATGCAAATAGATGAAGTTAAAGAAGATATAATTGATGTGCATTTAAGATTAAAACTTAAAAAAGTAGAAAAAGAAAGTGAGAATAAAAAAGAAGTGAATAAAGAAGAATTTAAAAATTGAGCACAAGAATTTGAAGTTAGGTTTTTTCATCAATTAGAAATTTTCAATGAAAAGTTTAATCAAATTGAAAAAAGATTTGATGGAATCGAAAAAAGACTAGATAGAATTGAAGAAAGATTAGATAAAGTTGAAAAGAGATTGGATAAAGTTGAGGAAAGATTAGATAGAGTTGAAGCAAGACTAGATAAAGTTGAAAAGAGATTGGATCAAGTAGAAGAAAGACTAAATAAAGTAGAAGCTAGACTAGACAAAGTAGAAATTAGATTGGACAAAATAGAAAAAAGATTAGATATTTTAGAAAAAAAAGTTGAAGATATTATGAATTGTCCAACTATTAAAAAAGAATTGAAACTTTTAAATTAATAAATAAAAAAGAATTAGTATTATTACTAATTATCTTAAAGAGATTAAAGTTTATATATTTATCTAAAAATATGCTTGATGGCAACTAGAAAATGTTGTCATTTTTTTATAATCAATTATTAGAAAATAAAATAACAAAATATTTGACTTTTTAGTTTAAGTATCATATTTAAAGTTGTTATTAAAACTAAATATACAAAAATTAATATGTTTGAAATGAATAAAAAATAGTTAGATTAGTACTAACTATTTTTTTCATTTGCAATTTTACTTACTTTTTTAAAGAAATGTGTAAAGTTTTTAATTGAACATAAATAAGTTTGTTTTGGTAATTGCTCTATCCTTTTTTGTTCAAAAGGATTGATTGTAAAATCAAAACTAAACTTATAATAATTATTCATAATTTTGTGCAATTTAGCTTGACTAAAAAATAAGATTAGATTAATTCCTTCCTTTGTTTTAATATTGAGTAATTTATGAGGAATAACTTGAAATTTATCTTTTTCATGATCAAAATACAAAAAGATCTTTGAATGACTAATACTTGTAAAATTATCAATAAAAAATTGATTATAGTTAATAAGTAATTTATATTTATTAATTTCATTTAAAAAATAAACTGCATTTTTTTTACTTAATATAAATAATCCAATTATGTTCTTTGTTTTAAAATCTATAAAATTAAATTGTTGCTCATCAACAAAATTATTATCAAGATCAAACTGATTAGTAATATCTGAGATTCTTAAAGTATCAATAAACCCATCTGAAATGTTTTCATAATATGTAAAATCAACTTTAAAATATTTATATAGTCTATATAAATAATAATTATTAATATAAACATTTTGATTATAAGTTCGCATACATCAATAAAAAGTATTATTTCTTTTATAGTAAACTGAATGTTCACTAAAGTGTTTTTGAATATTTACTAATCAAATATAAATATTATTAATTTTTGTATCATTAATAATTCTTAATAATTTAAATCCACTTAAAGTATCTTTTTCTTTCACCATCATACTTCTTACATAAAATAAGAAGAAATAAGGACCAAAATAACTTAATAAATCAATCACTGAGATTAATGATTCAACTGGTCCATCTGTAGCAAAAGCTGTACCAATTAAAGCAGAAATAATATAAATTCACATAAAGTTACTAACTCAATAAGTTCCATTTAAAACTTTTTCTAAGAATTCATATTTAAAACCATTATATTGGCATAAAATTGTAAAGTTATTAGGATTTTTAATTAAATCAGGTTCATTTTCAAAAGTTGATATAAAAAATTGAATGATCACTGAAAATAAAGTACTATTTTTTCTACAGTTTAAAATTATTACTACCCAAACAAAAATACTACTAAAAAAGAATACTAATAAAAAACCCATGGTAAAGTAATTTTGAAAGTGACTTACTTTAACTGATAAGAAGTTAGAAATTACAAACAAAGAAAAACAAGTAATATTACTAATAATTGTTCATATTATGATTTCAATTTGTGCTTTTTTTACTTTGTTAAAATAAAAATGATTAATCTCTTTAAATTCAATTCCTAAGATTTTTTTACTTAAATAGTTATATCTAAAAAAGAACGCAAAAGGAATTAAAATAAAAATTGCAGTTAAAACAATAAAAACAGTTAATAATACTGGATATTCTTTACTATGAATAACATATAAAGCAATAATCACAAAATAACTAATCACAAAAATTGTGCTTATTAAAAATAATCACTGTGTATTTCTTGCTTTATTAACAATTAAATCATTATAATTAACAGTATTTTCTTTAATATGATTTGTATGAATCTCTTGCATTTATTTTTATTCTTCTTTATGATCTAATTCATTTACTAAAGCCAATTCTTCTTCATTGGTTTCATGTTTAGAACTATTTAACTTTGCAATTTTCTTAACAACCTTATTTTCAATTTTAAAGTTATTAATCTTATTTTCAATTGCATTCATATGTTTATCTACAATTATTTTTTGACTTTCTAAGATATTTTCTGCTGATTTAATGATTTTGTCTGCATCAGTTTTAATGCTTTCTAAATGTTTATTAATGTTTTTAAAAGCATTTTCTAAAATTGAATTTTTAAAATCTTCAAATTCATTTAAAATATCATTCTTTTCTTTAAAAGTTCATTCTTGTTTAAATAATGCTTTTTTTCTTAAGAAAATATATCTTAAGATTTTTAATAAACTCATGGTTCATTCTGGTCTAACAATAAAAATATTAGGAAATTCTCTTGAAGTTTTAATAGAAAAAATATCATTACTTTCAAGTTCAGTAACTAATAAAGCATAATCTCCTCCTAAATTATCCATGTCCTTTTTTAATTTAGGCAAGAATTCTTTATTCTTAGTTTTATTAGACGAATCATATCTTTCTGATTTAGCTTCAATAACAACTTTTCCTAAATAATATAAAGGATCATTTTCATCAGTAATTTCTTCAAGATTACTTTTTACTTTAAAAATAAAATCAGGCTTAGTTCCATCATGAACAATATTAGTTTTTTGTCAAATACTATCTTCTAAAACACTTTCTAAATCTTCTTGGTATTGTTGACTTAATCAATTTTCTAAATCTTCACCAATTAACTTATTACTTTTTAAATTTCTTTGATTTTTTAATTCTTCATTTTCATTTTTTAATATTAAATTATCATTACTAATCTTGTTTAATTCTTTAGCTTGAGTTTTATTTTCATTCACTAAATTTAAATATTCATCACTATTTTTATATTCTTTAATTGCATTATCTTTAGATTTTAAAATTGCAATTTCAATTTCTTTTGCTTTATCTTTATGAAGATTTTGAATTTCTAAATTTAATTCTTTATTTTTTTCATTTTGTTTTAATAAATCTTTAAATTCATTAGAATCTTTATACTTTAAAACTGCATTATTAACATCGTTGTTTAAAACTGCGATTTGATTTTGTTTTTTTATTAAATCTTCATCTTGAATTTTTATTTTTTTAATTAAATCTAAATATTCTTGTGATTCTTTAAATTCTTTAATAACTTTATCTTTAGAATTTAAAATTGCATTTTTAACTTCTAATTCTTTATTCTTATTTAAATCATTTATTTGATGAATTAGATCTTTATTTTCTTCTGATTTTTTTAATAAATCTAAATATTCTTGTGAATTTTTAAATAATGCTACTTTATTTTTGTTTTCTTCTTCTAATTTAATAACTTCATTTTGCTTACTTATTAATTCTTCTTTTAAAGTTTTGTATTCTTTAGAATCTTTAAATGCTTCAACTGCTTTAATTGCATCAATTTCTTTTTGTTTTTCTAAATTCTTTTTTAATGTTTGTATTTCTTGTTGAAACTTAATATTATCTTCATTTAATTTTTGAAAAGTTGCACTTGCTTTAAAAAAGTTAATTCCATTTTGAAAAATTTGATTTTCATTTTCTTTTTTTCATTCACTAATTAATTCAGCTTTTTTGTTTTGTAAAATACTTTTTAAATCATCTAAACTTGCTTTATCATAAGCAGTATTTAGATTAATATAATCTCCAACTTTAGCATCTTCTAATAATTCAAATTCTAATTTATCAGGATCTTTTAATTTAATTCTAATTTCTTTTGCCATTTTTATTCTCCTAATAGTTTAATTATATTTTTTTATATATAAAAAATAATAAAATACACTTTAGTTATATAAATATTAATCAATAAACAAAATGTACAATTATAAGCAAAAAAATAATTTTAAAAATAAAGCAAAATTCAATAATCAAAATAAGAATAACTTTTTTAAAAATAAATTTGAAAATAAAGAAGAATTTAATAATAAAAGAAGAAGTAGAAGTAATTTTAATATTAAACATAAAGATGAAAACTTTGATTATAAAAAACAATCTAAGCAGTTTGATACTAAACAAGAATTTAATACTAAAAAATGATTTAAAAATAAAAAACAAATAAAGAAGAATAAACAAGAAACTTTTTTTAGTAATGTTCATGAATCTTCAAAAAATGAAAATAAATTTAAAAGGCCATTAACAAATAGACAAAAATATAAAAAAGCACGAAGTTTTTCTAAGAATAAAGCATACAGAAAAAATCAAAATAATACGCAAACTCAAGATTCAAAAAATAAGAAGCAATTTTATATTAAACATTCTAAAAAATATTAAATCTTATAATAACTAAAAAAAGGAATAAATCAATGACAGATAAAGAACTATATAAATGTTTAAAAGATATTGAAAAAAATATCAATGATAAATTTGAAATGTTAAATAACAAAATGAAAAAATATGAAAAAAATTTAACTAAATCAAAACAAAATAATGAAGATGTAGTAGTTTATGATTTAAATGAAAAAGCATTAAGTAAAGAAGAAGAAAAAAGAATTAAAACTGAAGCTTATGAAATCTTAAAAAAAGCAGGATTTAGTGCAAAATATAAAGATATTTTATTTAAGATATTAACTCACTTTGATACTAAAAGTATTGAAAGTGTCATATATGATGAAAGACTTGATGTTTTCAAATTAGATGATGAAGAACAAATCTTACAAGATGAAAGAGTAAGAAATAAAGTTTATCAAATTATTGAAAATAAAGGATTTGATAAAAAATATGAAGATATTTTGTATAAATTAATTACTCATCCAGATTCTGAAAATTTAGAAAGTATTATTTATGATTCTAGATTAGAAGTATTTAAAAAAGATTATATACAAGATAAACAAAAGAAGAAATTAAATTAAATAAAGATGTTTAAAATTGAAGTTAAAGAAAATGATGTAAATAAAAGATTAGATAACTTTATTGCTAAATGTTATCCTAATTTATTAAAAGTTTTGATCAATAAATTAATAAGAACTAAAAAAATTAAAGTTAATCAAAAAAAAGTAGAAAACAATTATAGATTACAAATAAATGATGAAATTAATTTTTATGTAAATGAAGATACATTAAATAATAAGAATCATTTAATATATCAAAAATATGAACCAAAATTATCATTCATGAATGCAAGCAATGATTTAGAAGTTATATATGAAGATCAAAATTTATTAATTGTTAATAAACCTGCTGGGGTATTATCACACAGTTCACATGCAAATGAATATGATGCTATTATTGATCAAATAAAGAAATATTTATATAACAAAAATGAATATGATTTAGAAAATGAAAATACTTTTGCACCAGCACTAAGTAATAGATTAGACAGAAACACAAGTGGTTTAATGATTGCTAGTAAAAATTATGCAACTTTAAAAAGAATTAATGAAGCAATTGAAGACAAAGAAATAAAAAAGTTTTACTATACATATGTTTATGGCAAATTTGAACAAAAAGAAGGAATTTTAAAGCATTATTTAAAAAAGGATGAAAAGAATAATATTGCTTTAGTATTTGATAAAAAAGAAAAAGATACTAAAATTGCATTATTAAAATATAAAGTTATTGCTTATTATCCAACTGACAATATTTCAATGCTAGAAATTGAATTATTAACAGGAAGATTTCATCAAATTAGAGCACAATTATCATATGTAAATCATCCACTAGTAGGAGATGGAAAATATTATTTTTCATCAAAACATAAATATAAGAAACAAAATTTTAAAAATCAAATTTTAGTTGCATATAAATTATTATTTAATAAAACTTTAGCAAACTATTTTTTTCATATAAATGATAATATGGCTTTTCAAATCAGTGATATTTATAAAAAACTAAAAGAAACATATAAATTTAAATAAAAACTACTTATTATATTTGATTAAAATAAGTAGTTTTTAAAGTCTAATTTTAGAAATTATTTTGTTTATTACTTAATTCTTATTTATTAGAATTATTTTCATTATTATCATTGTTCTTTTTAGCATGAGCTTTACAAGATTTACACATAATAATTATTTTCTCCTTTATCTCAGATTTATTAATAATAACACTTTCAATTAATATCTATTAATATATTAACTAATTACATAAATAAAAGCAATAATCCTTATTTCATTAAGAATTATTGCTTGTTTTGAAATTATATTAAATCTTAAGTTTTAAAAGAAATTCATTTACTTATTTCTTTTATATTCTTTATTATTTGGATTTAATTGATTTGAGTGATTGTTATTTTCATCTTTGTGTTCATGATTGTTTGGATTCTTTTGATTAGAATGATGATCACATTCACTCTTTGAATGATCTTTATTAGAGCATTGTCCCATAATGATTTCTCATTTATATAAAACTAATGATATTATAGCACTTAGAATAATAAAGTGCTAAATTTTTGGATTAATTATAAAGAATATAAAAATAAATTTTTATATGTTAATTTATTGATTAGACTGTTTTAATTTAAGTGGAAATTTAATGACAGTTCTTAAATTATTATTTTTATCATATTCTTGTGCGGTAAATCAATTGCCACAAAGTTCAACTTCTCCTCTGTAACAATATTGATTCTTCTTATAAGATTCAAAAAGATATAGTTTAACTTTGTTAGTTTTAGAGTTATATAAAGTTTTGTTTTGTGCAAAGTCAATTGATTGATGACCAATTTTGCCCATACCTGTAAAATTTAAAATTCCTTCTTTTGTTCATTTATCTTGATAAAGATTATTAAAACAAATATTTACTAAAACTAAAGCATTATGTTTTTTGGATCTTCTCATTCCTCCAACGTTACTACAACCAAAAGCATTTATAATATCCATATTAGAATAAAAATTATCAACTAAAAAATCTTTTATTGAAAATAAATGATTTACTTCATTCGGAAAATTTGTAATTAAATAATCAGAAACTTCATTCTTAGCAATAATCTTATATTCTTTAAGAAAACTAAGATTCCTAAAAGAATTATTTTCTTTCTTATATTTATAGAAATATTCAATCATGTTTCCTGTATATTTAATTCCAGAAATGGTATTAAATAAAAACAATACTTTTTTATAGAATATATTATAAAAATTATTCTGTTTACAAACAGCAACTGCTTGTTTAAAATTATCAATAATAAATTGTGCACCTTTATCCATAATAAAAAACCATTATTATGAATTATCGCACATCATAAAATTCTAATAATCTTTTTATTTACTTTTAATAAGTTGAATTTAAATAAATCTTATAAAAATAATAAATTTTGCATATTTAAAATGATAGTTTATTAATTAAAATGGAAAAAATTTATCTGCTAAATTTTGCAATCCAATTTTATCATTTATATATTTCAATAATTTTATGTAAGAACTATTTGATTTTAAATAATTTGTTTCAGTTACATTATTTAATGATGTTTGTTCATCAATATAAGATAAATAACCATATTTAATAATCTCTTCAAATAGTGGAAATAATTTGTTATCAAGTTCATCAACATCAACACAAGAACTATAAATATGATCAAAAGAAATATTATCTGGAAAAAAATCTGTTATATTATTTTCATATTTATCAAATTCATTAAAAGATAATTTTTGCAATATTTCATTTACATTTATTGTTTTATTTGCGATTCTGCTTAATAAAGTAACAAAAGAAATAATTAAAGTTCTTGCATTTTTTGCATATGATAATTCTGGTAATGTTTTATCTAATGTTTTTAAATATTTCTTGTATATTATTTGAAGAATAAGTATTTGTTTGACAATATTTGCATGATTTTTTAGTAATTGTTTATCGTTGATAGGAAAACACAAACCATAATAATTTTTCGCTTTATTAAAAAGCATTTTTTTATTACTTCTTGCATATCCTGGCATTTGTAGCAATGCAGACATCAATATTTGTCCTGAGTGATCAATTGTTGTTGAATCATAAGGATGAATAGAAATATGTTTTTTTGGACCTCTTTTAGTAATATATTCAACACCAATATCACTCATATATTGTTTGAATAATAATTGTTCTGGTCTAGTAGAATACAAATCATGTTCTTTTATTGGTTTTTGAGAATTACTTGCTTTTGCTATCTCATTTAAATCTATTTTTATATTTGATAAACTTTTTGAAGTAGCAATAATTTTACAAACTAAATAAAAATCATTTTCTTTTTTTGCAAATTTAGAAATTAAATATGTAGTTTGTCCACCATTAACAATTGAAAAATTAAATAATTTTATTTTTAATTCGTCTATTATTTCTTCAAATCTATTGCAAACAATTGTTATCCCATTGTTTAAATACCAAAAAGATTGAGGAGAGTTTTCAATTGTATTTTTAATATCACCATCAATATTTTTATTTTTTATATAATTTCGAATATTTGCTTCTAATAATTTATTTTCATATTTATCATATAATTCTTTTAAAGAATATGCTGATATATTAGCTATGATTGCATTATTGGAATGTTTTAAAATATCTTTGGATTCAATCTTAATATAATCACTAATTATAAAATTTTGTTCTTCATCTTCATCATTAAGTATTTCATTTGTTATTTGATCAGATAACTGAATTTCACAGAATCAATTTTTAGTGTCATCTCTTTGGATAGAGTTAAAATAATCTTTTATTTTACTAATGTCAAGATTATTATCATGATTTGTTATATTTGGATACAAAAAAACAAATTGTACAATTCCAGAACTTGAATATTCTTCAAAAATATCTATAGTTTGTTGTTCTAAATCACTTTTACCATTTTCTCAACTTTTATATAAATCTTTAAACCTATAAACAGTTTTTGTAATATCTGCATATATTTCATATAAAGTGGAATTATTGCTATAATTAATTTTTCCTACTACTAAATCTGTTTTTTCTTCACTTGATAATATTTGAGTGAACATAAAATTAATTGGTGCATCTTCTTTATCTGAAATAATATAATCAGCAATTTTAGAAATATCATTATTATTCTTGAATTCAAAATATTCTTTACTTAAGATATATAAAAGAAAAGTAAAGGAATCTGATTTATCTGATAAAAATTGATTATTATTTTTAAATTCTTTTATTTTATTTTCAATATTTAAATTTGAATCAATATTGTTCATTATTATTAAAACCTTTGATCTTTTGAATAATTTTATATTGATTTAAATTTTAGTATAACTACGATCTGTTTTAAATAATATCTAAATATAAATTAATCTATATCTAGATAAAATTTTCAAATAACTACTTTAAAAAATTAATTTTCAAATAATACAAATTAATACATATTATGTTTTAAATTTTGCTTTTATATTTAGAATGAATTTAATGAAAGAAGTTATTTTATTATGTATGATTATGAAATAAAAGCATTAAATTATAAAATCAAAATTAAATGAGAGTCACTAAATAAGAAGAGACTCTTTTCTAATTTGGTTTTTCCAGTTTATTACTACGAATGAATTGACTAATTTACAAAGTATTACATTAAAATTTAAAATATCAGAAGGTAATATGATACATTTCCATATATAAACAATACAGAAATAAAATAAATGTAAAAATATTAGACATTTTTAAAATATTTTTTGAATATATCGACAAAGGAAATAAAAATGGTAGATGAAAAATTAAATATACAACCACAAGCAGCTATTTTAGGAGCATTTTCTCGTTTAAGTTATAAACTAGAGTATGCTATTGCTGAATTTGTAGATAATTCAACTGCATCTTTTCTAGGAAATAAAGAACTTTTAAAAGAATGTGGAATTAATAAGGTGACTATCTGAATTGATTACAATTGTGATCAAAATATTTTAACAATAACAGATGATGCATGTGGAATGGATTTAAAAGATTTTAAAAGAGCATTACTAATGGAACAAGAACCTGATCATTTGAATGGAAGAAATGAATTTGGTATGGGTTTAAAAACTGCTGCATCATGATTTGGTAATTATTGAACTGTACAAACAACAAGACTTAATTCAAAAAAAGAATATACAGCAACTATTGACATTGAAGAACTAAAAAAATCAGGATCTAATTTTATTGATATTCATACTAATTTAACAAATGAAAATGAACATGGTACTAAAATTGTAATTAAAAAATTAACAAAAAAGATTTCTCCTAAGGCTAAGAAAAAAGTCATTGAACTTTTAACAAGTATTTATAGAAGAGATTTAAAAAGTAAAGAAATAGAAATCTATTTTGATGGTATTAGATTAGTTCCAGAAGAATTAGAACCTTTATATTATTCAAACAAAATATGAAAAAAAGAACTTGATTTTGAATTTCTATTTGAAAATAAAACTTATCATGTTAGTGGATTTATTGGAATTTTAAAAAAAGGAGGATATGCAAAAGCAGGGTTATCTTTATTTAGATACAATAGAATTGTTCTAGGTGGAATTGGACAAGAATATAAACCTGCTGTAATATTTGGTCAACCACAAAGTCAGATATCATTAAAACTTTATGGTGAATTAAATATGGAAGATTTTCCAGTTAATCAAGCAAAAGATGGTTTTATTTGAGATGATGGATTAGAAGAAGCGTTTTTAGAAAAATTAAAGCATGAAATTAAAGAATATATACAAATTGCTGAAATATCTGTAAAAGATAGAATAGAAAATGAAACTATTAATAAAACTAATTCTGATGAAATGAAAGAAAAAGTTTCTAATCAATTAAATGAAATAATTTTAGATGGACAAAACTGTGATAAGTGTAATTATGTAGATTTAAGTAAATTAGATGATGTTGAATTATATGAATATAATCAAAATAAACAAAATGATTTAATTGAACATAAAGAATCTGAATCAAGAACTTATAACATTAAGATTGATAAAGTAAATAATCAAAAAATTTCTGTAAAATGAGAATTAACAAATAACAGTTCATGAGTTAATTATGATGAAGAACACTCAATCATAACTATTAATTTAAATCATTCTTTTTTCAAACCATATATAGAAGATAAAGAGTTTCAGAAGAAAATGGAATTATTTGTAATTGGATTAATAATCGCAGAAAATTTAACAGAAAAAACAACATATAATTTGAAAAACGTTGAAGGAATGATGATAAGAAAAATTTTGCATGAAAATATTAATTCAATTTTAATGAAAATTAGTGAAACAAAAAATAACAAATAATTAGGAAAATGTTATGGAACTTAATAATGAAGCCAAGGAAGGATTTTTTGTTGATAAAGTATTTAATAAACAAAAAAATAAATATGGTGAAAATCAAGCATTAAAGATTAAAAATCATGTTAAAAAAATCTTTAATCAATGTGAGGATTTAATGGAGTCAAATGAAGAAAATAAAAATGTATTGTTGATAGGAAAAGTTCAGTCTGGTAAAACATCAAATCTTGAAATGATAAGTGCCTTTGCATTTGATAATGGATATCAATGTGCAATTATTTATGGTGGATATGATAGTACTTTATTAAAGCAAACATGTAATCGGTTTATAAATACATTTGATATAAAAGATACAAATGAACTCCAAGACAATTCTGCAGAAATATTTTCTACAAATAAAAATGATGAAAACAATATTGACAATTTAGATGAAATAATTATTAAAAAGTTACTGCAAAAAAATAAACCTTTTTTTCTTATGTCTATGAAAAGACCTGCTGCAATGAATAAAATTGTAAAAATATTAAATTATATGCAAAAATTTAATATTAAAACTTTTATAATTGATGATGAATCTGATCAAGCAAGTTTAAACACTAAATTTCGTAAAGATGAAGAATCTGCTACTTATAGTACAATTGATGAAATGAAAAGAATATTAAAAAATCCTTTATATTTAGCAGTCACAGCTACACCATATGCCAATGTTTTATTAAATGATTCATCAAAATTATTACCAAATAAATTGTTTTTAATTCATCCAGGAGATGGTTATACAGGCGCAGATTTTTTTCATCTTAATGATGAAAAAATAATAATTGTAAGCGAAAAAGATTTAGAAAAATTAGATGAAGATAAAATACCAAAATCTTTACGTGATGCTATTTTTTATTTTTTGTTAGCAAGTGTAATTATAAAAATTGAATTTAATAAAAAAGATAATTATACTGATATGGTAATTCATACAAATAGAAAAATACAAACACAAAATCAACAATATCAACAAATTTGTCAAATAATAGATAGTCTACAATCATCAATTAAAAATAATGACTTTTCTTACTATATCAACGAATTTGAAAAAATTTATACATTATATTTTAAAAAAGATATTACAGAAAAATATTCATTTAATAGTCTTATAGTTGAATTACAAGATGCTATAAATGACACATATATAGTATTACAAAACAGTCAAGGCAAAGAAACTATGAGTAACTTAAAATATCATAATCACAAAATTTATATAGGGGCAGATTTATTGCAAAGAGGACTAACATTCAATAATTTAATAACAACTTATTTTACAATATCTCCAAAAATACCAAATATGGATACAACTTTCCAAAGAGCAAGATGATTTGGATACAGAAGTAAATACATTAATTTTTGTAAAATATTTACTACTAAAAAAATACAACAAGATTTTGTGCAATTAACTGAAACAGAAAAAGATATTTGAGTACAATGTGAAGCAATTGAAAAAGATGAATTAAAAATTAGTGAAATTATAATTAATAGTGGTAATAGGAAATTGAATCCAACTAGAGCAAATGTTGCTGCATACAAAAATATTTTAAAAAATATATGAATATGTCAAAGAAAAGGATGTTTCAAAATTGAAATTAATAAGTATAATAACAATTTAATTCAAAATTTCTTAGAAAAATTTACTTATACTGATTCTTTTGTAGCAACTCATAATAGAAGTGTACCTTCATGTAAATATACAGAAATTCAAAAACAAGATTTAGATTATTTAATACAACATGTAAATTATATTTTCTATACTGAACCATTAAAATCAAATTTAAAATATTTGAAACAATCTAATAAAAAAATAATTCTTGAAAAAATGTTTGGTTTAAAAAATGATATTGATATCACTCCAAGATTACGTAGTTTTTATGAAAATGATAGTGATATTTATGCTTTACAACAAGGTAAGGATTCAGCAAATATTGAAAATATGAAATACGAAGGAGATTCAAAAGTCATTGTTGATAAAGATGCAATTATTATTCAAATTTATTGAATTAAACCGCAATATAAAAAAGATGGTGTAGTTACTGAAATATTAAATGATGATTACAATCAATATATGTTTGCTTTTTATTGTCCAAATAAAACTAATGAAATTGGTTTTATTCGAGATGAAAGATACTAGTAAAGCTATTAAATAAAAGTTAAATAAATTCCTTTCTTTTAATTAAAGTTTTCTTATAATCTTTATCAGGAAATAATAGTGCAATCATGACAATATAATCATCTTTTTGATATATAACATTATTATTATCTACTACATCATTTTTTAAAATAATATTGTGAATTTGTAACATGGGATTTTCTTGCACAATATATCTATCACCTTTATAATAATTTGAATCTGTTACTTCTTTATTTACACTTTGTCCTTGCATTATATTCAAAATTTCATTTGTATTTTTCATAGTAGATCTATACTCAAAATCATTATTATCTCTATTCATAAATAAAATATCAATATTATCGTTATCATGATATTTTAGATTATTAAATAAAAGCATAAATTTTCGTAAGTACAATTTTTATCTTCTGTTGAAAAATTAAAATCTTTAAAAATTTCTTTTATTTCACTAATTCTTAAAACAATTTTTTTATGTACTTGACCAACATAATTTTCTGGTTCAATCTTATATTGATATTTTTCTTTTAAATTTTTAACTAAATTGATATTATTTTCATTATCTGCTTTATTTAATGTAAAGAATTTTTGTACTATTTTTAAAGGTAATTTTAAATTTTCAAATGACGCTTTATTTCTGGACGTTGGTAATAATTTTGAACTATCAATTTCAAATTCAAATGAATATTCTTTAGGAGAAATATTATTTTTAGAGCAATAAGTCAATTGGTCTCAAAGATCTAAATCATTGTCTGCTATTTCTAAAAATTTCTTATCTAATTCTGCAGTTAAATAAATTTTGCAAGTATTAATATAATCAACTTTATAACCAAATCATCTTGCTCTCTGCAAAAAAGTATCCATTTACGCTATCTTAGAATCTCTAGTGATGTAAACAACAGCTAAACCATTGATAGTAAGACCTCTATCTAATAAATTTCCACCTATAATAATTCTAAACGGAAGAATTGAAACATTGGGATTGTTTATATCTTTAATATTATTATCATCTCCACTATTTAAAGAAATTATGTCCGTATCTTTTAAAATACGAGATAAATCTTCTAATGTCATTTCAGGTATATTTATATTAAAACTTTTTATTTTTTGATTTGTATTGTACAAAAACATTAAAGATGTTTGTCTTTTAAATTTTATCCCATCTTCTATTTGCGTAAAAAACTCTTTTACTTTAATTCAAATTGCTTCATGATCTTTAATGACATTGCTTGTATGAATCATCATTGAGTGCTTGAAATTTTTGTCTTTTGTTAATATTTTCTATAAAAACATCCAGCAATAAAAAAATAAAATGAATCTTTTAAATCTTCAGAAATTCCATTTTCATTGTTAATTTTATTTTGAGTTTGTTCTATTGTTTTAATTAAAGAATCATGATTTTGTATATGAAAATACTGTAATCCACAATATTCACTACTAGGTTCAATAGTTAAAACAAAATCTGGACAAAGATGTTGAGTCTTTTGTAACATAACAATGGATTGTGGAGTTGCTGTAACAGAAATGTATGAATATTTATTGAAGATTTCCTTAAATAATTTAATCTGTTCATTAGTTTTTGAGAAATTTTTTTCTATCAAATTCCCTTCATTACTATAATCAAATTTTTTATGTTCGTTTAAATTGTTCTGAGAAATATCATCACCTTCATCATCAAAAATTAATGTATAGTCATTAGCATATAAAGATTTTTTTAATATATCCAGAATTTTTTTAATTCACTTTTTATGTTTTAAAATGCATATAAACAATTTGATTTCATTTTTATATAAATACTCCAAATCTTTAGAAGTTAATTGTTCAAAGTCTTCTAAAGAAAATATCTTTACATTTTCAATTCCATTAAAAGCTTTTTTTATTCTTTCAAAATTTTGCTTTAATAAAATATTGGTGTCTGATAAAAATGATATTACTGTTTTATAACCATTTTGCAAACAAAAAGCAGAACTAGTTATAATTACCGATGTTTTTCCACTTTGAACTTTTCCAACGATTAAACCTATATTTGAATTTAAATTATTATATGGATTTGGGATTTTATCATAAAGTTCTTTTATTTTATCTAAAAAATAATTTCTTCTTGATTCAGAAGTTATATCTTGATTTTCTAAAACTATTAGTGCATTTTTATAAAGTAAATTACTCATAATTATCTTCTATAAAATCATTATCCTTGGACATTTCATACAAAGTCTGGTTTAAATTATCCATTAAGATATCAGGATTAATATTTATTCCATCATCAGAAACTTTTAAAGTTTTTTGTCGTGCAATAACTAATCCAACAAAAAATTTTTGCATTGCTTTTATGAACATAGGTTTTTCATTTAAATTTGAAAATAATTTACATGCTGTATTAAACGATATTGCTATTTTTCTAATAATATCTGAATCATCATATTTTATATTAATAAGATCTTGTTCAGAATCAGAAAAAAACTTAATTGTAATATTATAATCATCACCAAAAATTGTTAATGGATATGTACAAAATATTTCAGAATTGCCTTCAGTATCTATTTTTTCTTCAATTTTTTCTTTTTCATTTCTTAAAAATATTTGCAGATTTGGGTCAATACTTTTAATATTTCTGATTGTTTCATCAGCAAACCCTTGTACATTTTTAACTGTTATAACTTGTTTAGTATTTTTAACCCTATATTCATTAGCGTAATGTATATAATCTTTTGAAATTTCTTTTATTTTATCAATAAATGCTTCTTTTAATCCATTTAAATCTCAATCAAAATTATCTTTTGCTTGAGTAACAGGCCATTTATCCATTTCAATTTCACCAATAAGTCTAAAAGATGCAAATGTTGAACCAGCAATGCCAAAAATTTCTTCTGGTCTAAATAAATCTTCATCATTCCCACCCATTATCACTCTTTTTCTTCTGATCAAAGTTAAACCAGTCTTCTTGTAAGATCCATCTTTTAATAAACCTACATAACCAGATATTGGGTAAATTTGTCCATTGAAAAAAACTGAATCCTTAAATTCTCGTTTTCATGTTTTGATTTCGTTATTTTCTTTCGTAGTTAAAAATTCTGGTTCAGTATAATTTAGTTCTTGACCATTAAAAGTAATAATAATTTCCTTGTTAATAAGAAATTTTCTATATAAAGATGATAATCTTTTAAAGATTTTATTTATGTTATGTTCACTTATCTTTTTAATTAATGAAGTAATTTTCACAATTGTATAATGATCATTATTATCTACTTCATTTGTTTCAATATCAATAGAATTATTATTAGTTTGTAATAATTTTTTTATATCAACTAATGCCAAAAATTCTTGATTACTATTGAAACTTTTGCTTTTTACAGATCATGTTTTTCCAAATCAAGATGCAGCTGTTTTTAAACCGTATCCAAATTCATTAAGCCCATTTAAATTGGTTGGTTTATTCCCTAATATCAAAGCATTTCTAAATACTTCTTTGGTCATTCCACCAGCATTATCTTTAATTTCTAAAGAATCATTATTTATATCATAATTAATTTCAATTTTTAATTTATATTCTGAATCTATTAATTTAAGTAATGGTTTCACTGTTAAATAACTCTGAATTGAGTTATCTACAAATTCTGCTATTGCATAATCTGGTTTGTATGTTCTTTTTTCATAATAATCTAATTCTTGACCTAATGTACTTCTTATATCAATAGATTCATTTTCTATTTCACTCATTTCAATTAATTTCTTCCTTTTCTTTCTTGCTTATAATCTGATAAAATATCATCCATATTTTCAATTTCATATATTCCAAATAACTCATTATGTTTTTCAAACAAAATCATCAAACCTTTTTTCATTTCATTATCTTCAGCTTGATGAATTTTTTTATGACAATTAGGGCATAAACAAACAATATTTTTGGGGATATCTAAACATTTTTTATATCTTTTTTGACTAGTTATGTTATACATTATCAAATGATGACCTTCAAAATATTCATTTCCATTTTTGTCTTTAAAAGTTTCTTTATTACCACATAATTCACATGTATAATTAGCATTCTTAAATGCTAATTCTCTATATTTATGGTTTCTTGGCAAATCAGTATCTAATTTATACTTTGAATAATTATCAATATCTATATCTCTAGGTTCAACATTATATTCGCTATTAAAATTATTGATTTCAGTTGAAGATTGTTCATCAACTATATTTTTATTATCTAAAATATTTATATCAAATAATTTTTTTATAATCTCTTTTTGACTTAGTTTAGTTAGTTTTGATAATTCAATTCCGTGAAATAAAGTATTACTTTTTATTCTTTTTCAATCATATTCACCTAAATTATAAATTTTTAATAAATCTTTGATTGTACCTACTCAAAAAGAAGAATTATTTTTAGTAATACTTGATTTAGATAAATAACTTGTTAATTCTGTTGTTACAATTAGATATTTATCACCAGTTTTATAGCAACCAAACAAATAGCATCTATCTTCACTATTTTGTTTTATCATTGGACTTATGTGAACTCTAATTGTATCTTTATCCTTATATGTTTTATTAATTCCTGAATGTTTTAACGTTTCACACAATAAATTATATCTATTGTTATTTTTATCTGATACTTTAAAAAAATGAATATCTGTTCTTTTATTTGATAATGTTGGTATTTCTATTATTTTAAAATTTAAATCTAAAAGAATCTTCTTAAAATCAGCAATATTTAGTTTATGATAATATTCAAAATCTTTGGAATTTTCTGATCTTAAATTACCATATCAAATATCATTATAAATTAAAATATCATTAGATTTATTCATTTATAGAAATTCATTAATTATATTTATTAAACAACTTTTTTGCTAAATATTCAATAATTTTAACATTTGCACTATTTCCAAATTGTTTATATGCTTTATCATCTATTTTATTTATGATGAATGTTTCTGGAAAACTTTGCAATCTTGCAGCTTCTCTTGGAGTTATTCTTCTTTTTAATTTTCCAACAATTGGAGTTTGAACTATTGCAACTAATGCAGGGAAATAGTTAGGTCTTTTAAATCTAACTCCTGATTGTCTAAATTGAATTATTGTTTCTCAAACAGATTTGCATTCAGTTCCAGCTTGTCATTCAAATTTTCTATCTCTTAGTTTAAAATCTTTTACATTAAATTCATTTAATCATTTGTCAATTATATCTTTATTTTCTAAATATAAATTTCTATTTTTTATACAATAAATCTGCTTTCATTTTGGAAACTTATCAATTGAATAATTTTGACCAAATTCATCAACTCATACAGGAAAACCATAAATTTTCTTATTAATTCTTTTATAAAATTCATTTCATGCACAAAAAACTTTTTCTTCATATTCACTTATACTATATTTAGAATCAACTCCTTTTTTTTCTAAAATACTATTAATGGAAGTTAATTTATTTACGATGTTAATATCAATGTCTAAATACTCATCATTGCAATAATCTTTATATACACCTAAAATAAAAATTCTTTTTCTGTGTTGTGGAATTCCAAAATTATGTGGACTTAAAATAATTGGTTCTTTTGTTAAAATATATCCTGTTTCTTTTAACGTATCATATATTTTTTTAAATGTTCTTCCATCATCGTGTCTTAACAAATATTCAACATTTTCTAAAATGATAAATTTTGTTTTATGATAATTAAGAATCCTAATAATTTCAAAGAATAAATTTCCCCTTCTCTCATCTGAAAAACCTAATTTTTTTCCAGCAGTTGAAAAAGCTTGACAAGGAAAACCTGCACATAATACATCATGCTTTGGAATATCTTTTTCATTAACATTAGTAATATCATAATTTGAATCAATATGAAAATTCTGTTTATATGTTTCTATTGCATAAGGATCAATTTCAGAAGCAAAAACACATTCACCACCACAATTTTTTAAAGCAATATTAAAAGCACCTATTCCAGAAAATAAATCGATAAATTTAAATTGTTTAGATTTCATATAAATTTATATTATATATATAGAAAAATTTAATAAAAAATAAATCAATAAAAATATAATTTATTCTTATGAATACCTAAAATAATAAGTATTTTTACCCTTTCCTTCTTTTTTAATTACATTATTTTTTACTAATTTTCTTAATGAGTTTTCTATAGAACTTAAACTTAAATTTAAGCAATTTTTAACAACATCATCTTTTTTAAATTTGCCAATGAAATTATTAATAACTTTTAAGACAATTTCATATGCATTATCCTTTTTATTAAATTCTTGTTTTTTGTTTAATTCTTTATAAGCAGTTAAAAGAATTTTCAAAAAATATTTAATAAAATGACTTTTATCTTCTTTATTTTCATATCAATGATGTTGAGAAAAATATAATGATTGATAATAATTATCTTTAGTATTATTAATTAAATTTTCAATAGAAATATATTTAGCAATCATGAACTTATGTTTATATAACAATAATGTGGTTAATAATCTACTAATTCTTCCATTTCCATCATTAAATGGATGAATACATAAAAAGTCATGAATAAAAGATGGAATTAAAATTAATGGTTCAAAATTCTTTATAAAAATAGTTTCATTGTATCTTAAACAAATTTCTTCAAGTGCAATATTTGCTTCATATGGATCTAATACAGTAAATATTACTTTTGTAATATTATTACTAGTTTTAGAAATATAATTTTGAACATTTTTGATTTTACCTTTATAACTTACATTAGTATATTTATATAAAAGTTGATGTAATTGTAAAATATGATTTTTATTAATTGGAATAACATCATAACTATTATTAATGATTTCTAAAACTTCTTTATATCCTAAAATTTCTTCTTCATTTTTATTTTTTGGTGAGATTTTATTACTAAATAATTGATTAATTCTAGTATTTGTAGTTCTTATTCCTTCAATTTCATTTGAAGTAATTGTGCTTTGAAATAAAGTATAATTAATCAATTTATTTAGTTCTTTTATATGAATCTTTTCATATGATTGATATTTACCAACTTCTTTATAAATTGCTATAATTAAATTATAAATTTCTTGATCTAATAAAAAATCATTTAAGTTTAAATAATTAAATTCTTTCATATATTTATTCCCTTAAATTTTAGCATTTTTAAGGGAATCATAAATTAATTAAGGGAATAAAAAATTAGGAAATTACTTTTTTCCTAATTTTAGATATCTTGGCAGGAGTAGTAGGATTCGAACCCACAACACGCAGTTTTGGAGACTGCTGTTCTACCATTAGAACTATACTCCTAAAATAATATAGAAAATTAAATTTCAAGTTTAATCTTTTTAAAATCTAACTTTTCTTTTAGTTTCTTAATTTTATTTGTATTGTTGCTTAAATTAAACACATATGAATTACCTTCATATTTCCCTCTTCCAGTTCTTCCTGCACGATGAATATAATATAAATCATCTATTGGCAAATCATATGAAATTACATCACTAACTCCATTTAAATCAATTCCTCTTGCTGCTAAGTCTGTACATACAAGAATTTGATACTGTAATTTATTTGCTTTTAATAAAATATCTCTTCTAGTTTTATGATCTAATTCACTATATAAACTTGTAGAATTATATCTTAATTTAATTAAATATTCATTTACTAATATTGCATCTTTTTTATTGTTTACAAAAATCAAACAAAAAAAAGGATTGATCATTTGTAATAATTTATCTAATAATTTTAATTTAAGTTCTTGTGAATTATTAAGAATATTAGTTTCAATTAAATAATGTTTAATATTCTTATTTGTTCAAATATCATTTTTATCTTTAATAATAATTGCATTATTAATATCTTTTTTAATACTATTGCTTAAACTTTCATGCAAAGTAGCACTAAATAAACAATATTGTAAATTCTTTTTTTGTTTTAAATAAATTAGTAATTGCTTTCATTCTTTATGAAAGAATTCATATAACATATCAGCTTCATCTAAAATTACAGTTTCTAAATGATTAATATTTAATTGTCCTTCTTTAATTAATCTAATAGCTTCACTAGGACTACTTAAAATAATTTTACTATTAATGTTTTTAGTAGATTTATGTTTATTAAAAGCATTATAAAAAGTTACATTATGAAATAAAGTTGCATAATGTTTATAAACACTTAAAATTTGTTTGCTTAATTCATTAGTTGGTAATAAAACTAAGACTTGTGGTTCATTTATTTCATTCTTTAAATTAACTAAAGTTGGTAAAACAAAACATAATGTTTTACCACTTCCAGTACTTGATACAATAATTGTATTTTCATGTTTTAAAATTTTTGGAATACATAATTCTTGAATTTGTAATAAATCTACAATATGATCTTGTTTTATTAAATAATCACAAATTTTTTTATCAAAAAAATTACTAAATTTCATATTACATTATTTTAAACAATTTTACGATATTGTAATGAATTAATAATTTTATTAAATGGTTTAATGCTAACTAATAAGATTCCATACAAAATTAAAATAGCAAAAGGTAATCTAATTGCTTGCATTAAAATACTAGATATTACATTTACTAAAAAGATTTGTCCAGTAATTATATTATTATTAATAAAATGAAAAGCATATAAGAAACTAATATTTGTAATTGGTCCAACAGCAATTGCAAATAAAAAGATCATACTACTTATTAAAATAATGCTGCTTAAATATACTTTTAAGTTATACAATTTAGTTTTCTTTTTAATCTTATAAAGAATATAAAATTCACTTATTAAAAAGAATAAGCTTAAAATTACTAAACTAGCAATCATCAAACCAAAGACACTATTATTTTGATTTAAATAAACATTGTTAAATTTAATCTTTTTAAAATAACTTAAAAGAATTAATACTACAGAAATAATAAAAAAACTAATTAAAGCAAATTGTTGAATAATAACATCATAAATTAATCTTTTTTTAGTTAAAGTGTAATAAAAATAAAAACTTATTAAACTACTAAACAAAGCAACAATTGGTTCTTGAATAGCATACATTCAATATCAAAAACTAGCACCTGTTTGTAATCAAGAAATGTTGTTTGCTATAAATCCAAAGATTGGTCCAATTATTGGTCCAAAAAATCAACCAGATAAATATGTAGGAATTCAATCAAATCCAACTTGTAAATTAATAATAGGAATATTAAATCCAATATATACCAAAATAATATGTAATCCTAATAAAAAAGATAAGAAAGAAATTAATTGAATTGATTTAAAAAATTTTAAAGGATAATAAGGAAACAAAAACTTTTTTCATCAATAAAATTGATCATGTTTTATTTGATTAATTTTAATTAAAGAATTATTTGATGTTGTTGTTAAAAAATTTCCATTCATTTATAAAATGATATTTTATTATATAAAAAAATAAACACCACTTAATATAAGTGAATGTTTATTTTGTATTTATCTACCAAATTGGTCAGAAATTTGTCTTCTTGCTTGATCAAAATAAGTTTGATATATTTTGTTTAAATAATCAAAATCTTGTTTTGGTTTTAACAATCAACCACTTAAACCTAAAACAATGAAACTGCACAATAAAACTACGTAAATGATTGCAAAAGCATAAACTGCTGTTACTAATGATAAATATTTTCCACCATCATATGCTAAATAAGTTTGATGTCAAGCTTCTCAATTACCAAACATTACTCTTTGAATACTAAATGAAGTAAAATCAGAAATAAAATAAATTAAGATAAAGAAAGTTTCAAATAATAATCAACCAATTCTCATGAAATATTTATCATTTTCATTTTTTGCTGGTTTTAATTGAATATACATTTGATAAGCAAAAACAATAATTAAAAAGATTGCTCAAAATCAACTAGAAACTAAACCAGAATACATGATATTTCCAACATGAACATTATTTGGACTTAATCCTAAATATTGCAATAAATTAGAATTCACACTATTTAAACCCAAGTAATTGTATAATGGTGAATCTTGTGGAATTAACAAACTACTTATGCTTTGATTTAAAGCAATTTGTGCAATTATTACTACAATAATAAAGATTGAAAAAATTCCTGTAATAAATTTTAAAATTGGAATAATTTTAGGTTTTGTTTTATAAATATATAATTTACCACTTAGAATTTCTTTATTTAATCTTTGATTTGCTGCAGCAGCAGCCATTTGGTCTTCAGGACTTGCACCAACTCCTAATGAATTAGCATTATATCCATAACCAAAAAAATTATTAAAGAAATTACCAAATAATTGATTATTATTTGATGAATTATTATTTTGGTTTATATAATCATAATTTTCACTATCAATTTCTTCACTATTTTTGTGAATATTATCATTTTTATCATTAAAAGAAGTATTATTTGTGTTTCTATCAAATGTTGCTTTATGTGCATTATTTGATTGTTTAAATGATTCTGAAGTATTTGTATTTCTTGGAGTTAAATCTTTATAATCTTTATGCAAAATATTTTTTGAAAAAACTTTTAAATAATTTACATCATCACTTAAAGTTGTTTCATCAATATAATAATATGAATCAACATGAACATTACTTATTGCATAATATTGAGCAAGAATCTTCAAAAAACTTAATGATTTTCTTTCTGATTGTAAAATATCTAACTTATCTTCTAAAAATTCACAAATTTTAATTGATTTTAATAATTCAATTACAACATTTTGATTTTGTAATTCATTAACAATTTCTTGTGAATTTAAAATATGAGTTAATTCATCTACAAGTAGATTATATTCTTCTTTAAAAGAGTCTTTGGACATTTATTGTTGATCCTTTCAATTTAATATAATAAACTTAAAATGATTTTTTAGATCTTTAATTTGATAAGTTTTAAACTTAAAATCTAAGTCTAATAAATCATTGTTCATATATATCAAATTAGATATATTATATATTTTTTGAATATTTTGTATTTTTTTAATTTCTCAAGGATTTTTAAAAATATTATTTAATGATTCTTTATTAGTTTTTGTTAATAATTTATAACTAATTAATTTAAATAAGTAATTTGCTAATAATGCAATAACTTTTAAAAGAAATTCATCTTCTTCATTGCTATTTAAAATTTTAAAAACAATTTCATATTTTTTATTTAAAATACTTTCACATAAATTAAATAAATTAACTTCATCATCTTTATAAATAATTTGCTTAATATTATCTAAATTAATACTTGAAGTATCTAATAATTTGAATTTCTTGATTTCATTTAAAAAACTTGCAAATTCATTTGGTAATCATTCTAAAATTTCAAATAGATTGCTTTCATCTATATTAGAAACTTTTAATTCATTATGAAAATAATTTAAGAGTAATTTATACTTATAAGCTTCATTAAATTTATTAATTGTTAAAAAATTATCTTTAAAATTATCATTAATAAAATTAATCAACTTTTTATTAGTTTCATTAATATAAAAATACAAATTATTATTTAAAGAATAATTCTTAATGAAATCTATAAAAAATTCTTCTTCTTTTTTTTGAAGTTCTAATTGATTAATAAAATAGTTTTTAGGTTCATTAAAAAAATCTAATTGACTAATTTTATTAATCAAATCATTTAAATTAATAAAATCATATTCAATAAGATTTAACAAATTTAATTCATTAGTTAAATATGACTTAGCAATATAAGAATCATTATGAACAATAAAATAAACTTTATTCATCTTAATTTTTTAAATTATTAAAAAATGTCACAATTTTATTTAAATTATTTTTGTTTTTTGCACTTACAGGTATTAAATGTTCACTATTAACATTTAAATATTGTGCAATTTTGTGTTTATTATTATCAAAATAACTTTTATTTAATTTATCAGTTTTATTTAAAACAATAATAAAATCTTTATTTAATTTGATTAATTCATTAATCATGTCTTGATCTTTATTAGTAATTACATTAATATCTAATACTAAAACAATTAATTTTAAATTGTCTCTATGATTTAAATAATGATTAATATGTTCATTAATTTTAATCACATCTTCTAATTTTATTTTGCTATATCCATATCCAGGTAGATCAATTATTCGAAAATTTTTATTTGTATCAAAAAAATTAATCATTTGTGTTCTTCCAGGAGTACTTGATGTTTTTACAATATTAGTATTAAATAAAGCATTAATTAAACTAGATTTACCAACATTACTTCTTCCAATAAAAGCAATTTCTTTTCTTTGATCATGAATTCAATCAGATTCTTTTAAAGCTGATTTTAGAAATTTTAAATTCATTTATTCAAACTACTTTTTAGGATTTTTCATACTATACATAATTTGACGAACTTGTTTTTCAGTTGGTTTTCTTCCCATTTGACTAAACATAATTCTTATTTGTTCTTCTGTAATTGGAGGATTTTCTTTTAAAGACTTATCATAGTATTTCTTGGTGGCAATAAAACCAATTGCTAAACCAGCAATTATTCCTAATAAAGTACCAAAGAAAATTCCACAAACCATTGCTACCATATTAATTCTCCTAAAATTCTTATATTAATGATAAATAATATTAATTATATACTTTCTTTTAATTTTGCAAAGTCACTTACCATTTTATTTAAAATAGCTATAATTTTTTTAGCAACTAAAAAACTACTAAACATAAAGTGTTGGATTAAGTCTTCTTGCTTACCACTTAATCCAAATTGATCAATTCCAATTGGATGATTACTATATTTATATCAAAAAGCAGTTGAACCTAATTCAATACTAAAAATATATTTCTTATCTAAACACAATACTTTATTTTTGTATTCTTCACTTTGTTCTTCAAAAATTTCAGCACAAACCATAGAAACAACTCTTATTCCTAAATCAACTTGAACTTGAATAATTCTTTTTGCTTCCATTGCAGTTTGAATTTCACTTCCAGTAGCAATTAAGATGATTTGAACTTTTGCATCATCTTCAAAAATATATCCACCTTTATCAATATCAACTATATTATTACTATAATAATTCTTAAATGCTTGTCTACTTGTAATAATACAAGATGGAGTTTGTTTGTTTAAAGTACTTAATTTAATACAACTTATAACTTCATCAACATTACATGGTCTAAAAACATAAGTATTAGGAATTAATCTTAAAGCATTAATTTGTTCAATTGGTTGATGACTTGGTCCATCTTCACCTACTGCAATTGAATCATGACTAAAAAAACTAATTGTTGAATAATGACTTAATGCTGCTATTCTAATTGCTGCTTTATTATAATCACTAAAACTTAAAAATCCTGCAGTGATTCCTTTTAAACCCATATGAGCACACATTCCATTAATCATACCCATAGCAACAAATTCTCTAACTCCTACATTAATATTGCAATATTCTTCATGATCTTTATCATAATTTCAATCACTATTTTTTTTGATTTTAGTACTTGAACTTAAATCAGGATTAGTGATCATAAAACTTGGATTTAAATACAAAACATGTTGTAAAACTAATCCACACAATTCTCTTGTTGAATGATTTTCTACTAATGAAACATCATGAACTAATTGTTTTAAATCATCATATTTGAATTCAAAATTCATGCTCATAATATTATTTAATTTTTCAAAAGCAAAAGGATTAGTTCTATATAAAAGTTGCATATTATTTATAAAACTTTCATATGCAATATGTCCTCTTTCTTTAAATTCATTTGTATTATCAATAGTTGATTGTAATAAAGTAAAACTAGGAAAATTTCATTGAATTTTTTGTTTATAATCTAGTAATTGTTGTTCACTTAATACAGTTCCATGACTTTTATTGGTATTTTCATAAACTGAATCTTTACCAATAATTGTATTAAATTCAATTACTGTTGCTTTATTTGTACTTTGTTTTGCTAAATTAATCGCATCATCAATTTCATTAAAATCAAATCCATCTTTAACATAAATATAATTTAATCCTAATGATTCAAAATATTGTTTTGTGTTTGTAATAGTATTTGAACTTACTTTACCATCTAATTGAATATGATTTGAATCATATAAAAAAATTAGTTTATTTAATTGATACTTTCCAGCAATACTTAAAGCTTCATAATTAATGCCTTCTTCAAAACATCCATCACTAATAAAACAATATGTATAATGATCAATTAGATTATTGACATATTGATTATATAATTTTGCTAAATGCGTTTGTGCAATAGCCATACCTACTGCTGCAGCACTACCTTGACCTAATGGTCCAGTAGAATAATCAACTCCTAATGTTACATTGCTTTCTGGATGACCAGGGGTTTTAGAGTTTAATTGACGAAATTGTTTTAAATCTTCAATAGTTAATGAATTATATCCAAAACACACCATTATTGAATATAATAGTGCACTACCATGACCAGGTCCCATAATAAATCTATCTCTATTAAAAAATTGCAAATGATAAGGATCAACTTTTAAATGGTTCAAAAATAAAACTGTAAGAATATTTGCTGCTCCAAGCACAATTCCAGGATGACCAGAATTTGCTTTAGTAATCATATCTAAAGCTAAAGTTTTTACATTATTAGCAATTTGAGTAATTTTGATTAAATTTTCTTCTTGTTTTAAATTCATATTATTCCTTTATAAACTGATTGAATTGATTTAATTTTTTTAAGCAGTATTCTTTACCAAAAATATGTACAAGCTTAATAAATTCAGGTCCATGTAAAGCACCAAATAAACAAATTCTTAATGGTAAATATAAATTTTTACCTTTTAATTCAGATTGATTACTTAATACTTTTAATCAATTAGTTAATTCACTAATACTTCATTCTTTAATGTTATTTAATAATAATATTGCATGATCTTTTAAATCATGATTGATAGCATTCATATAAATTGCTTTAGTTTCGTCATCTAATATTAATGGTTGTGGATGAATTAAATCATGAATTAAATCATTAATTTCACTAAAATATCTAATATCTTTTCTAAATAACAATAAAACTTCATTTTCATTTAAATTAAGTTCATGCAAATTAATCTTTAAGAATTTCTTTACTTCTTTTAAATAAGTTTCATCATCTAAAGCATCTAAATGTTTCTTATTTACACTTAACATTTTTGTATAATCAAAAATTCCTGGACTTTTAGAAATTCTTGTACCATCAAATTGTTTTATAAGTTCATTTAAATTGCTAAAATATTCTTGATTATTACTACTACTTCAACCCAATAAAACTAAGAAATTATTAATTGCCATAGGTAAAAAACCCATTTCTTTATAATCTGCAATAAATTGTTTTAAATTAGTATCTCTTTTTGATAATTTTTTACCATTAGGATTATTTACTACTGGTAAATGTGCATAGATAAAATCAAAATATGCTTTTGAATCTTGATATCTATCTAATTGTTTTAATGCATCAATTGTTGCTAATTGATAAGGAGTGTTAGAAATGTGTTCTTCTCCACGAATAATGTGTGAAATTTTCATATCATGATCATCAATTGGATTAGCAAAATTATAACTAGGAATATTATTTTCTTTTAAGATAACATAATCAGTTAAAGCACTACTTGGAATACTAATTGTCCCCCTGATCATATCATTTCAAGAATAATCATGGTTATCTTGGATTTTTAGTCTTAAAACATAAGGTTTGTTATTCTTTAAATTTGCTTCTATTTCTTGTTCTGTCAAGTATAAACAATGTCTATTATATTTTGGAGTTTGATGATTCTTTAAGTTATCTTGTCTTGCTTTTTCTAATTCTTCTTGAGTACAAAAACATCTATAAACAAAACCTTTTTTTAATAATTCATCTGCAATTGTTTTGTATAAATCAAATTTTTTAGATTGAATGTAAGGCTCAAATTCTTTATTTGGATTAAACATTGATTCATCAGGAACTAAACCTAATCACACTAAATTATCATATTGACTTTCAATTCCTTTTTCAACATTTCGATTAACATCAGTATCTTCAATTCTTAAAATGAATTTTCCACCATAATGTTTTGCAAATAAATAATTAAATAATGCACTTCTAGCTCCTCCAATATGAAAATAACCTGTTGGACTTGGGGCGTATCTTGTTCTTACTTCTTTAGTCATAATTTCAAAGTTCCTTTCATGTTTTTTTTATAAAAAAACACAATTATAAATATTTTATTATTTATAAAAGTGTTTTTTAATAATTAAAAAATAATTAATCTAAAAGTTGAATTTCAAGATCAGATTGTGGATAACAAACACAAGGCTTGATAGTTTTAGAATCACTTTCAGTTTTTAACTCACCATATTGATCTAAAACTTGACCTTTTATTAAATTAACTGTACAAGCTCCACAAACTCCATCTCTACAATCATTATTAATAGAAATATTATTATTTTCTAATTGTGGTAATAATAATTGATCTTCTACAACATTAATTTCAATAATTTCATCATCTTCTGTATGAACTATACATTTAAATCTTTTCATAAATTAGTTAATAAGATATTTTATTACTAATCAATATAGATTTTAGATTTTTTATTTAAATCATTATTCAATCTAATTTTAAAGCGATTTTTTCCTAAAATTTCATTTGTAAGTTCATCAGAATCTTCTTTTGGCATACTTCTTAATGCTAATCCTCTTTCAATAAAGATTCAACTAATGAATGCTGGAATAACACTATGACTTCTTGCAATTATATAATAAATAAACATATTTGCACTATATGAATAATTAAATCAGTGAACTGCATCAGTTTTTCCATAATATAGTGCAATTAAAGCAACAATATTAGCAAGTCTAATAAATTGATCACTAAAGAATGTTCATTTACATCCTCCAGTAGCTAGAATGTTAAAACTTAAAGTTGTACCAGCATCAAAAATTTCAACAATTGCTAAAATTAATTCGATATAAAAACAATCTAATCAAAATTGTTTATATGTAATTAATCCATGTACTGCTGGACCAGTTCATCTTACTGGAATTAATGCATTTGCATCTGTACTTGGATAAATAATATAGTTAATAAATGAAGCATAAATTAAAACAATACAACACAATATTAAACCAACAATAAACGATCAATTCATTAAGAATAAAGAATTGTGGTATGCAGTTTCTTTATCTCCTCTTCCTAAATAATAAGCAACAAAGTATTGAGGTAATAAAACAAAACCATTATAAACCATACCTAAATATCCAGAAATTAATGAAGCATTAGCAACAATTAATTTAAAGTATTCTTTACCAGCATCAAGATCTGATCCAGGTATTCCTAATAAATTACCATTAAAGTTTGTTGCAAAAATAACTAATGTTAAACCAAAAACTCCATAAGCAAATTGGTTAATAAATAATCCAGCTGAAGTTTTTCAAACATTTTTAGCACATTCAGCACTAATTTTAAAAGTAAAGAATTGGTATTGTCTGTTATCTCATAAATGAATATGTAATTTTGTAATTAATCATTTTTTAAAAGCAGTAATTTGTAATGATGAATAATTACCATTAAATCATAAGTAACCTTTTTCAAAATCATCAACATTTTCTAATGCATTGTAATCAATATAAAATAATTTTTTATTTGTTGCTTTAGTATTTTGTAATTGTGTTTCTAATTGATTGATTCTTTCATCATATTTATCAACTAAATTTAATCAATTGTTTTTATTGTTGATAATGATGTTTTCATATTTTGCAATCTTTGCACTATTTTTTGCATTTAATCTAGCAATTTCTTGTTGTGAATAAATTTGATTTACTGCTCTTTGTTCATTCATTCTTTTTAAAAAAGCAACATAATCATCATAATATTCAATTTTTTGTTCTAATTGATATTTTTTATATCTAATTTTAGAAATTTGATATTCAATATTTGATTGTTTATCAACTAAGGAGTTATAACAATTTTTTAAGAAATTAAGTGTTTTAATTTTAATAATTTTAAATTGTTTTGGAAAAATACAATAAATTGTTAATACCAAAGGAATAACAATATTATAAACAATATAAATTCCACATGAAGTTTGAATTAAACTATTAAATTTAGCATATCCAGAATAACTAGTTTTTTCAACAACTTTTACTCCAGCTACATTGTAAGTTCCTTCTACTTCTTTTGCTGAAATTACATCAGTATAAATATAACTAGAATAAACAATCAAGAAAAAGATTAAACCACTAACTGTAGCAAAAATTAAAACTTTATTGTTTCTTTTGGATGAAAACATTGGAGTAAATAAACTTGCTCATCCAACTAAATAACTAGTAAAAGCAAAGAATCTAATGGAAATTGTGGAATATTTTAATTGATATCCTCTTTGAATATCTGTTAAATAAGTTTGTAATGCTTCTTTTGAAGCAAAATTAAGACTATGATTTTTTAAAATATTTAAATCATATGAACTTGCATCCTTATATTTTCATACAATATTTTGTGCAATCATTGGAGCATAAATAAATTCACAAATCATTGCAATACTACAAGTTATCATGATCATATAAAAAATAAATCGCACTGATTCTTGCATTTTTTGTACTTGATTTCTTCCAATATAATTTCCAACTATTGGATAAGCCATTAATGTTCATGCTAATGCAACAAAAATATTGATGTAATTAAACTTACTTAATGTATAACTAAAAGATTCATAAATTGGAATCCCAATTCCATCTTTTTCATAAACTCCTTTTGCCATAGTCATAAATAGAATTGGTACTAAAGCTGTAACAATTCCATAAATTAACATTGGAAAGAACAATCTTCAAAACATTCTAATAAACTTTGAATGTCCAAAAACTCTTACAAGTCTAGAAGCTTTAGCATAATCTTCATTGTTGAAAGTAAAATCACCATGAATAACATTCTCACCGAATGTTTTATGCTTTGTATTTCTAGGTTTGTGTACAATTGGAGGAACAATACTTGTGTTCCTGATATCTTTTCTCATAAAACCCTTCTATTTATATATAAAGTTCTATATAAAAAAAATCAACTAAAAAGTAAAAACACTTTAATAGTTGATTTTTTAAAATTATAAAAACTGTTTGAAATAAAGATTATGTATAGAATCGTCTATATATAAATAATTCATAAATTAAATATATTATATATAAATTTTTAGTTTTATTCACTAATATTTAAATTACCTTTGTTTTTAAATTTATTTATTAAAGATTCATTTTCTTCATTAGGAATGCTTCTTAATGCTCATCCTCTTTCAATGAAGATTCAACTAATAAATCCTGGAATAACACTGTGACTTCTAGCAACAATATAATAAACAAACATGTTTGCACCAAAAGCATAATTAAATCAGTGAACTCCACTTGTTGTTCCATAATATAAACAAATTAAAGCAATAATATTAATGATTCTTACAAATTGATCACTAAAGAAAGTTCATTTACATGCACCAGTTGCTAAAGTAAAGAAAGTCATTCCTGTTGCTGTATCAAAAATAATTACAATTGCTAAGATTAATTCCATATAAAAACAATCTAATCAAAATTGTTTATAAGAAATCATTCCATGAATTGCTGTACCAGTTCATGTTACTGGAATTGAAGCATTTGCATTTGCACTTGGATAAATAATATAGTTAATAAATGAAGCGTAAATTAAAACAATAGAACACAATATTAATCCAACAATAAATGATCAATGAGTTAAGAATAAAGAGTTGTGGTATGCAGTTTCTTTGTCTCCTCTTCCAATATAATAAGCAACAAAGTATTGAGGTAATAAAACAAAACCATTATATACCATTCCTAAATACCCCATAATTAATGAAGCATTAGCAACAATTAATTTATAGTATTCTTTACCAGCTTCTAATTGTTCTTTAGTTGTTCCAACATCTAATCCAAGTAAATTACCATTAAAGTTTGTAGCATAAATTAAGATTGCTAGTTGAAATACTCCAAAACAAAATTGGTTAATAAATAATCCTGCTGAAGTTTTTCAAACATTTCTTGCACACTTACTACTTACTTTAAAACTAAATAGTTGATATTGTCTATTAATTAAGAAATTAAAATGTAATTTATTAATTAATCATGCTTTGAATTTGGTTAATTTAAAAGTAGAAGTATGTCCATTAAATCATAAGTAATTTCTTTCAAAATCATCAACATTTTCTAAAGCAGAATAATCAATATAAAAGAGTTTTTTATTTGTTGAAGCAGTATTATTTAATTTTATTTGTAAATGATTTATTTTTTCATCATATTGATTAATTAGATTAATTCAATTTGTTTTATTTTGTGAAAGAATGGTTTCATATTTTTCAATCTTTAATTGATTGTGTTTTTTTAAAAAATGAAGTTCAGTTGTTGATAAAGCATTATTTAAAACTAATTCATTATCATTTGTTTGATTTAAAAATGCTATTGAATCTTCATAATACTTAATTTTTTGTTCTAATTGATATTTTTTAAATTTAATTCTTGAAATTTGATATTCAATGTTTGATTGTTTATCAACTAAAGAATTATATAAATTTTTAAAAAAGTTTGAAGTTTTTATTGTAGCAATTTTAAATTGTTTTGGGAATATACAATAAATTGTTAATACTAAAGGAATAACGATGTTATATACGATATAAATTCCACATGAAGATTCAATTAAATTATCAAAATGTTTATATCCATCATAACTAGCAACTGGCTTATTGTGTAATTCAGTAATAGTTTGATTGTTTACAACATATTTACCTTGTACTAATTTTGAAGGAATAATGTCTGTATAAATATAACTTGAATAAACAATTAAAAAGAAAACTAATCCAACAATTGTAGCAAAAATTAAAACTTTATTGTTTCTTTTAGATGAAAACATTGGAGTAAATAAACTTGCTCATCCAACTAAATAACTAGTAAAAGCAAAGAATCTAATAGAAATTGTAGAGTATTGTAATTGATATCCTCTTTGTAAGTTTGTTAAATAAGTGCTTAAATCTGAAACTGAAGCAAAATTACCTTTATTATCAATAATTTCTTTATGTAAGTTTGCTAAATTATATGCAGAAATATTTTTGTATTTTCAAACAATATTTTGTGCAATTAAAGGAGCATAAATACATTCAAAAATCATACCAATGCTGCAAGTTATCATAATCATATAAAATACAAATCGCACTGATTCTTGCATTTTATGGGGTTTATTTCTTCCAATATAATGCCCAACTATTGGATAAGCCATTAAAGTTCATGCTAATGCAACAAAAATATTAATGTAATTAAATTTGCTTAAAGTATAAGTAAAAGATTCATAAATTGGAATCCCAACTCCATCTTTTTCATAAACTCCTTTAGCCATAGTCATAAATAGAATTGGTACTAAAGCTGTAGCAAATCCATAAATTAACATTGGAAAGAACAATCTTCAAAACATTCTAATAAATTTTGAATGCCCAAAAACTCTTACAAGTTTATTAGCATTATTGTAATCTTGATTGTTAAAAGTAAAATCACCATGTACCACATTCTCGCCAAATGTTTTATGCTGAGAATTTCTTGGTTTATGTGTGATTGGAGGAACAACTGATGTATTCCTGATATCTTTTCTCATAAAACCTTTCTTTACTATTTATATATGTTTGTTCTTTTATATAAAAAAAATCAACTTAAGAAGTTTTTAAAACTCTAAAAGTTGATTTTTAAAAATATAAAAATAGAATGATAATTTATTAATAAACACAGAACAATTAATACATAAATAATTCATTTTTTATTTAATTATATAAAAAAATTTGAATTTTATTGATTATTAAATTTATTTTTTATTTTTTTTAGATAATTCTAAAAAATATTTCTTAGATCAAACTAAATAATGATTAATTAAACTTAATCCAACTAAAGATAAAAAACAAATAAATAAACCAAGAATATTAAAAACTAATGCAAAATTAAAAACTTGATTATATTTTTCACTAGGTACTAAACATTTTAAGTTCAAAGTATTTAAATACCAAATAAATCAAATCATGCATACAATAAAAATGACTCAAAAAACAATCATGCTAATTAATAAATCAGCATTTAATGCTTGATGTTCACTAATTCAAGTTTGTGAATAATGCTTATCTTGGTGATGATTTATATAAATAAAATTGCTTAGTTTAACAAAATAAGATACAAACAAAGAACTAAAAATAATTTCTAATAAAATTAGAATATGACTAAAAATTAATAAATGAATAATCTTTTTCTTATTCTTATTAAAGTCATAATTATTGTTTAATTCATTTTTTAAATAATTATAATAATTCATTTTAATAATTTCAATACATACTTGAAATTGTACTAAATCCTACAACAAAACTTAAGAATAATAAGAATAAAAGACTTAATCCTATTCATCTATGATTACCAACAGGTTTTAAGATTAAAACAGGTAAAAAACAAGTCATTAATAAACTCAAACAATTTCAAGGTCCCATCATTACAGCATTTTTCATAGCACCAGCAATTGGTCTTTTTTCTCATGGAACTAATTTATTAGTTAAATTTTGTATAACTTCATTTGAAGCATGCTTAATCCCACCATATGGCTTTAATTCATTGTGTAATGTAATCATTTGATTTGCATAATGAAATAATCCATCTTGTCTAAAACAAACATCAATAAAAAACATTAATAAAGTATTCATTCATAATGAACCTACAATAGATTCAAGTACCATATTAAATCTTTGACGTTTAAACAAGTAAAAATTACTTACAAATTCTGGTAAACCAGTAGCAATAGCCATAATCAATCCACCAGATATCACATCATCAATATGATATGTATCACTAAATGATTGTACTAAATCTGCATCTACAATTGAAACAACTAATAATGCTGAAATAATTACTAAAAAAGAAAGAAATAATAAGACTTTTGGAATTTTATATCAAAAACCATCTTGATTAACATCAGGCTTTTCATCTTTTCCACTTTTTCTTGATAATAAATAAATTAAGAAAATGACTCAAACTCCAATTGGAATTATAGAAATTGCTGAAATTTCTAATCCTGGAATAATTGCATTTGAAAATGGTAAGACATATGATGCAATAACAATTATGATATTTAAAGCAACTAAGATTCAAATAATTGCTACATTATCTTTATTTCTAGTATCAAAAGTTCTAGCAACCAAATTATTTTTATATCTAATTCTATTAGCATTTATAACAATTTTTAATTTAGTAATTTTGTGTTCTTTAATACTACAAATAATCTTTTTATCAAAGTAAAAAGCAAATGATAAAGCAAAAATACTTACTGTAAATAAATTCATGAAGTTACTACCACTATTATCAAAATAAGCAAAAATTGGTTGAGGATTTGTTAGTAGACTTGAATCAATCCCTGTCATTAATTCAGGAACACTTGTAGCAAAAGCTAATAAAATAGCTGTATAAAAAATTGGTTTTATTCTTTTGGTTCTAGCAGCCATATTTTCAATGGTTTGTACCATAGTAATGCTTAAAACTGCTATAGCTAAAGTAAAAATGATGAATCAAAGAAAAACTCATCATCCCCCAACCATCACATAAACATTTTGAATAAAATCTATGTTCATATTTATAATAACTTTCTTTTAAAATTATATTATTTGCTAATATAGTTATATTAACTTCATTTTACATTAAGAATTTCTTATTTGAAACCAACCAAATTTAATTAATTCTTGTCGTTTTTTATTTTTTTGAATTAAGATTTTAATTCCAACAATTAAAACATAAAAAGATCCAAAAATAATAATTAAATAATAATTAAATACTCTTCATAAAAAGACAGTTTGTTTAATTGTTTTTGAAACATCTCAATCTTTTGGGATTGCTAGTTTATTTGTTGTTGAATTAAAAAAACTAATTAAAACAAATTGTAATGTTCCTTCTCCTCCTGGAATTGGAATAAAGTTATTTGCTACAGTTGCAACATTTGCAAAATTATAAGTATTTCAAAATGAATCATCAACAATTTTTACTCTTTCATCAGGATAATAAGGAACAACAAGTTCTAAAGCAAAAAACATACTGAAATAGTACATTAATAAAGCAAATAAAGTTCAAAATGCAACATAAAAATTTGCTTCAAAACTCCTGATTTCTTTCATGAAAGTTTTTTGAAATTTACTTTTTGCAATGAATTCTTCTTCTAATACTTCTTTAGATTTGTAATTCATTCCAATTTTTTTTCTGATTCAATTAAAAATTCTAGCAATAGTAAATTGTAATTTTAAATTATATCCTAAAATGGTTAAAGCACAAAATACCAAAACATCATTACAATACCCAGCACAAACAAGTCCCATGCTTATATTAGTTTCATAAGTGTGAGCAAATAATGGTTGATTATAAAAATACATGTAAATTAAATATCCTAAAGAAGGATAAGATAAAAGCATTTGTGTTAATTGTATAACTCAACCACTTGATAAAATAATAGCAGTTGCTTGACTTAATCTTAATCCCTTTTTAGACATCCATCAAATTTTATATGGATCACTTCCTAAAGCAAAAATTGTAATGCTATTAATAAAAATGGTAATGATTCCAAAATTAATTCATTCTCTTACTTTTACATTAGTCAAATAATGCTTATATCGCATTCTTATGCTTTCGATTTGTCAAATAACTCTTATTATAGAACTTAAAATTAATAATAAAATTCAACCTGCAATTATTCCATTAGTGTGATTTCTAATTTCAGCAACAGTAATTACAATTGTACCAACATTAACATTTGTAACAAAAGTAACAGTAATAATAATTAAAATGATTGCTAAAACACACATTGAACTAAAAATAATAACTCTTTTTCGATCTAAAAATTTATTAGAAATTGCTTTTTGTTCAAAGGTCTTAATCTCTTTATTTGGATTTTGCTTAAAAGTTGGTAATTTTTGAGCAAACTCTATAACATCATGTTTAATGTTATCTTTAAAATCATCAATTATTTTTTTTGGTCTTCTCATAAAATAACATTAAAGATTTAATTTTTATATTTCTTATTTTAATGTATTTAAAATTTCTTTTACTTTTAAAGGATCAATTTGTCCTTTAGTTTGTTTCATCAAACTTCCTATAATAAACTTTTCAGCTTTTTCATATCTAGTAGTTAATTCTTGCTTAGTGTTAGGATTATTAATTAAAATCTCATTAATCATTTTTAAGATATCTTCATCACTATATGACTTAGAATTTTGCATCAATGTTTTTAATGCTTCATTATATGCTTTGTGATTTAAAAAAACTTCATTAAATAAATCTTTAGCTTGTTTAGAATTAAATTTATTTGCTTTAAAATCCTTGATTAAATTTAATAAATCATTTTCTTCATCTATAGAAAATTGTTCAATGGTTTTTTCTTGTTTATTTAATACACCCATTAATTCATTTAAAATTCATCTTGAAGCATCTTTGTAATCAGAAGTTAAACTATATGCTTTTTGAAATAAATCATAAATTTTTTTATTACTTAATAATAAATTAATGTCTTTTTGATTAATGCTATTTTGTTTTAAAGCTTGTTTTAATTCATATGGATGTAATCCAACAGTTTTTAAAGTTTCATGTACAAAACTTTCAGGAGTATATATTGCTAAGATGTTTGGTTCAGTCATATATCTATAATCAATTGCATCAGCTTTTTTTCTCATGAAAACTGTAGTTAAAGTATGATCATCAAATCTTCTTGTTTCTTGTTGTACTAATTCATTTTTATCTAAGATTTCACTTTGTCTTTTGATTTCATATTCTGCAGCTAATTTTGCATTTGTGATTGAATTAATGTTTTTAATTTCAACTTTAGTTCCAAAAGTATGTTCATCTTTACTTAATGAAAGATTGACATCAACTCTCATACTGCCTTCTTCCATTTTTGCATCAGAAACATCCATAAAAACACAAATTTCTCTTAAAGCTTTTAAATAAAGTTCAACTTCATTGCTTGAATGCATTACAGGATTTGAAACAATTTCAATTAATGGTAATCCAGCACGATTATAATTTAATTTCAAATCATCACTACCTTCAACTTTTAACTGTTTAGCAGTATCTTCTTCTAGTTGAATTCTTTCAATACTAATTTTTGTTTGATTTTCATCATCTAAAATTACATATCCATTTGTACCAATAGGATTAAATTGTTGTGTGATTTGAAAATTCTTTGGTAAATCTCAATAAAAATAATTTTTTCGATCAAAAGTTATTGGATCAGTATGAATTTGCATATGTAAAGCATTTGCTAAAACAATTCCTTTTCTTACAGCATTTTCATTAACAGATGGCATTGAACCAGGTAATGCTAAATCAATTTCATTTAAATGATTATTGATGGTATCTTCATGAGTACTTTTAGCAGGAGAAAACATTTTAGTATTAGTATTTAATACAATATGAATTTCTAAGCCAATAGTAACAAAATATTTATTATTCATCTTGTTTCTTCCTTTATTTGTATTGTTCATTAATATTTTCAATACTTAAAGCAATATTTAACAATTCTTGATCACAAAATGCTTTTCCTAATAAATTAATTCCTAAAAATTTTGGATTTAATTTAATTGCAGGAATAGTAATTGAAGGATTTCCACTAAAATTTGCTAATAATAATAAATCATCACACTTATTCATTCCTGTTCCAATTAATTCTTCATAACTTAAAGCAAATGATGAAGCTCCAGGAATAATAATTGCATCATATTCTTTTAATAATTCTTCAACTTTATCTTTAATAATTCTTCTTATTTTTTTAGCTTTATTAAAAATTTCATCATAATGTTCACTAGTTAAAACATATGAACCCAATAAGAATCTTTTTTTAATTTGTTCTCCAAGATATTTTGTTCTTGTTAAAGTAATTGAATCATAATAATTTTTACCAACAACTTTATTTCCAAAAGTCATTCCTGTTAAATTTGCTAAACTTGTTGTAGCTTCAGCAAAACTAATTGCATTATAAGTTGGTAATAAACAATCAATCAATTTTTCATCAAAATCAACTTCATTAACATTTACATATCTTTTTAAGTATGCTAAATATTTCTTTCATTCTTCTTTAGCATCTTGATACATATATTGTTCACAGTTTTTTAAATAAAGTAACTTAATACTACTTAAATCTTTAGCATTCAAATTTTTAAAGTAATTTTCTTGTAATGATTTCACATTACTAAAATCTCTTGGATCTTTTTTTACTAAAGCATCTAAAACAATTGCAATATCAGTTACATAACTAGCAATTACTCCAACAGTATCTAATGAAGGAGAATAAGGAAATACTCCATAACGTGAAATTAAACCATAAGTAGGTTTATATCCAACATTATTTAAGAAACTTGCTGGATGTCTTATTGAATCTCCAGTATCTGTACCAATACTAAAAGCAGTTAAATTAGTACAAACATTAACATTGCTTCCACTAGAACTTCCACCAGGAATTAAATTTGCATCATAAGGATTTAAAACCTTACCATAAGCACATCATGTACCAGTTCCACCTAATCCAAATTCATCTAAAGCATCTTTTGCTACTAAAGTTGCTCCACTTTCTTTTAATAATTGTGCAACATAACTATCAAATAAAGGTTCATAATTACTTAATAATAAACTTCCACCAGTAGTTCTGATATTTTTTGTAGAAATATTATCTTTTAGTGAATAAGGAATATTGATTAATAAATTTTGTTCATCATATTGTTGATTAATAATTGGAACAATGCTTAAAATAGAATGATACTCATTTTTGATTTCATTAATTTGATCTTTTAATTCAGTTCTTGATTTGATAAATGCATTTTCATCTTTATACAAATCATGTAAATTTAAAATTTTAGATCGATTATTTTTCATAATTTATATCCACATATCTCTTTTCATCATGAGGTTGAGTTTGAAGTCACTTATCTGCATTTAATTCAATAATTTGCTTATCACTTCTTAGATAAAATGTATTATTTATAATTGGATAATTTAATGGTTCTTTATTAGTTGTATCAATTAATTCAAAAACATCAAAACTATTTACAGTATCTTTAAAACTGTGTTCAAATTCTTTTTGTTCTTCTTCACTGATTAAAAAATATTCATCATTTGCTAATTTTTTAATGAGCAATGAAAACTCTTCATCATTCAAATTATCTATTTTTTGTTTGAGTTTAGTCATATATAACACCTTCACTTAACTATTATTGTGCATTAAGATTTAATAATGTCTTACCATTCTATTTTAGTACTAAAATTTTTTATTAAATATTCATTACATTTTTTAAAGTGATTATTATTAAAAAATTTTTTTGCACTTAAAGGACTTGGATGAGCACTTAATAATACTAAATTATTTTCTTGATCAATTTGATTTAAAAAAGATTTTGCATTATTTCCTCATAGCATATATACAAGATGATTTTTATTTTGTTTTAAATATTGAAAGAAATTTGTAATAAAAACATTTCATCCTAAATCTTTTAAAGAATTTGGTTGATCTTTAATAACAAGTAAACTTGTATTTAATAATAAAATTCCTTGTTTTGCTCAACTTATTAAAGTTCTGTCAGTTTTAATAGTTCCATATTCAAAATAAACTTCTTGAAAAATATTAATCAATGATTTTGGAATCTTTATATTTTTGTTTACAGCAAATGCTAAACCATTAGCATATCCTTCAATATAATATGGATCTTGTCCTAAAATAATAACTTTTAATTCATTTAAATCAAAATAATCAAATGCTTTAAAAATATATTCTTCTTTTGGAAATAAAAGATATTTTTGTTTTAATAAATTATATTTTTTTACTAATTCTAAGAAATATGGTTTTTTGGTTTCAACTTGAAAAAAATCTTTAAAATATTTAGGATAAAGCATTATTCATTATAAGAAATTGGGCCATTTAAGTAAGCAATAATATCACTTGGATACATTTCACTTAAAGTAGTATTTATACTAATTGAAGCAATTTTTTCAAACATTAATGCTTGACTATTAATAACTTGTTGCATTTCATATAAATTAGAAATCGTTTTTTCACTAAATAAATCGTTATTTGCTGGAATATTACTAAAACACCAACTTGCAGCAGGAGAAGAATAGTATTTTACATAGTTATTGTTTTGTTCATGATATGCTGGATGATTACAAATTAATTTATTCATTTCTTTATTTACAACATTATATTGCACTGCTAAATTACTATTTCCAAGTTCATTATTTATAACATTTAATGAATCAAAGTAATTTAATGCAGCATAATTTTGTAAATCAACTTCAGGGTTTTTTGCATTTAATTTACTACTTGCTTTTTCATAACTTTGTGCTTGTTTTAATCCAACTCCAATATTTTGTAATGAAACATA
>JAGBPV010000058.1 GCA_017633195.1 bacterium | reverse complement strand
CTTGAAGATGTTTTTGTATCTTTTCTTTAAATGAAAATCTACAAAAACCATGGTTTAGTTTTAAAACAAACGCTTTTGGAGATAACAATTATTACAAATATTTTAAAACACTAAAAGGAATGACTTTTTGAATAAGTAAAAATTTTCCACAATTTAATAATACAAATAATTAGTTTTTTATATTTTTTGTTATTTTCCTACACAAAAATTAGCAAATAATCTATCAATAAAATTAAGATCAGTTTTTTTACCAATAAGTTCTTGAAATTTACTTAAAATTCGGTGCAAATCATCTATTATTAAATCAAAACTTAAACCATTTAATAATGTTTGTTTTACTTGAATGAAACTATTTTTAATTGTAATTGCTAGATCTAGTTGCTTTTTGTCTTGCAAAGTGTAAGTATTAATTAATTCACTAGATTCTTTTTGTTTTAATTTATTAACAATTTCTTGAAATAATTCTTTATAAGAATCATCTTTTGTAGAAATTTTTATTCCTTCTCATTTAGTATTAGGAGCTAAATCAGATTTATTAATTATGATTAAATGATTTTTTTCTTTAATTAGCTCATAAATTGCTTGTTCTTGTTTGTAATTTTGATTATTTGAACCATCAACAACAAATAAAACTAAATCAGCATTATTAATTGCATCTTTAGATTTGTTGATACCAATATTTTCAATATAATCGTTTGATTCATGTATACCAGCAGTATCTTGTAATTTAATAATTCTATTGTCCAAATTGATATAAGCTTCTACTATGTCTCTTGTTGTACCAGCGATGTCTGAAACAATTGCTTTTTGTGAATTTATTAATTTATTTAATATTGAAGACTTACCAGCATTAGTTACTCCAACTATAGCAACATTGATTCCTTCATAAAAAGGAATCATGATTTTTGCATCATGAATTAAATTATCAAAAATTTTAATTAAATGATCAAAATAATTAATTAAGAAATTATTAGTAACTGGTTCTTCTATATCATCATTAAATTCAGGATAATCAATTAAAACTTCAATTCTTCCAATAACATGAAAAAAAATTTCTTCTTCTTGTTCTAATGTTTTAACTTGATTATTTAATAAAGTATTTAAAGAAAATTTAATAGATAAATCATTTGTAGATTTAATCAAATTATTCATTGCAAATAATTGAATAGCATTCATTTTATTATTTAATAATGCTCTTTTAGAAAACTCCCCATTTTGTGCTTGCTTTGCTCCAAAATAAATTAAAGCATCAATAATTTTATTTGCTACAATTTCACTACCATGACAATTAATTTCAATTAAATCTTCACCAGTAAATGATTTTGGTGCAACAAATTTCATTAATAAAACATCATCTAAAATTTCATGGTTTTCATTAAATAATTGTACATGTTGAATCTTGTTTGCTTCTTTTTTTATCTTTGATTTTGCTAATTTACTAATAATTTCATAAGCATTATTTCCAGATAATCGAATAATATGAATTGCACCAATTCCTCTGCTAGTAGCTAAAGCAACAATTGTTTCCATAAAATAATAATTCCTAAAAATTGATTAAATATTAAAGTTCTATTGACATTATTATTTATTTTATTCACCAAGTTCATTATTCTATCTAATAAATCAAGCAAGTTATTAGATAAAAAATAATAACTTCAATAAAATAAATAAACTTGTATTAAACTAAACTCACTATTTTTAAAAAATTCTAATAAAATACTAATTTTATCAAATTGTTTATTTTGCATAATCTTAATATTTTCATTAAAAATATTTCAATTATTTGCAAGAAAAAACTCTAAGTCTTTTTTTGAGAAAAAATGATATTTTAATAATTCAATTAAATTATTATCATTAATCTTGTTTTTTTTAATAATTTCATCAAATATTTTTTTAGCAAATTCTAAATGATAACAAATGCATCTACTAGTGATTGTTTTTAAAATTTTATCTTCATAATTAGTAGCAAAAATAAAATAAATTTGCTCTTTTTGTTCTTCTAAAATTAATAATAATGAATTAATAATTTCTTTATTTAATAATTCAAAATTTTTAATAATTACAAACTGTTTTTTAGTTTGTTTATTAATTAAAATATTTTGAATTTGTATAATCTTATCTTTTGTTAATAAATGATTAATATCAAATTCAAATTTATCAACATCTTCTTTAAAACTTAATTCATAAATCTTTTGTTCTATATAAGAATCCAAATCACAAAAACTAGTAAAAAAATAAAAATAATTATTCATGATTTTGTTCTATATAATCATTAATTATTTTTACAACATTCATTAAAATATCTTTGGGATTATTTGTTCCATCAATTAAATGGATTCTTTCTGGAAATTTCTTCTTTAATGAAATAAATCCTTCATGAATTTTATCAGCATTTACTAAATATACTTTTTCATCAAAAACATTAATTTCTTTAGGATCAGTAACTTCTTTTAGTCTTCTTACACTTTCTTGAGGAGAAATTACAAGAACAATAGTAATTGTTGGCATAATATCATGAATTGCATACTTATTAATTTCTTTAACAGCATCAATTCCTAAATTACCAATAATACCTTGATATACAAAAGAACTATCAATATATCTATCTGTTATTACAATATTTCCAACTGATAGATTAGGTCTAATAGTATTAATAACATGTTCATTTCTACTTGCTGCAAATAAATAAGTTTGAGTAATTACATCAAATTCATTTCCTAAAATAAAAGTTCTTAACTTTTCTGCTTTAGGATTATCAAATCCACCTGGTTCTCTTGTAAAAACAATTCTTTTACCAGTTCAATGAATTAAGTCTTGATATTTATTTAATAAATTTATTAAAGTAGTTTTTCCAGCTTTATCAACGCCTTCAATTGAAATGAATGGAGGATATTTAATCATAGTAAAATTCCTTTCAATTATTTTTCTATATCTTGTAAGTGTTTTTGTCTAAACAAAAAATCACTTTCAATCATATCTTTTAATGTTTTAGTTGTTTTTCATTTTAATACTGTTTCAGCTTTTTGATTATTTGTAATTAATACTGCAGGATCTCCTGCTCTTCTTGGTAAATAATCATAGTCTAAAGGTTTATTAATAATTTTTAAAGTTTCATCTAAAACTTCTTTAACACTATATCCACTATTGCATCCTAAATTAAAATCATTAGAAGCATTATTTTCAATCATTCAATCTAATGCTAATAAATGTGCATTAGCTAAATCAACAACATGAATATAATCTCTTATGCAAGTTCCATCTTTAGTATCATAATCATTTCCATAAATATGGAATTTTTCATCTTTTAAAATTGCAGTATTTAATGCAGGAATTAGCAAAGTTGGATTAGGTCTAAAAAAACCATAATTATAATCATCACTTGCACCAGCAACATTAAAATATCTAAAAATTACATAATTAATTCCGTATGCATTATGTGCATCTTTAATTAAAAATTCTGAACATAACTTACTATTTCCATAAGGATTAATTGGATCTTTTAATGAAGTTTCAACAATTGGAACTTCTTTGGGATTTCCATATACTGCTGCAGTTGATGAAAAAATAATATTTTTCACATTATTTTCTTTCATGGCTTTTAGAATGTTATAAGTGCCAATGAAATTATCTTCATAATATTCAAGAGGTTTTTTTGTTGATTCACTTACAACAGTTAAAGCACTAAAATCCATGACAACATCAAATTTCTTATATTTAAAAATACTGTTTAGTTGATTATAATCTCTAACATCAGCACAAACTCACTCTACATCTGGAACTAGTGCTTGTTTTGTTCCAGTTGAAAAATTATCTAAAATTAAAACAAAATCTTCTGGACGTTTATTTTTTAGTAATAAAGATACATTACTTCCAATATATCCTGCTCCACCAATTAATAATATATTCATCTTATTTCTCCTTCTTAGTTTTATTTATTCAATGATTTGTTAAAGAAAGCATTCTTGATATTTCTCTTAAGATATATTTAAATTGCCTTCATTTATTGTTATACATGCTAATACCAAATTCCCTTTCTTTAATTGCAGCATCAACCTGCATAACTTCTAAATTGAGTTTTTTGGTTAGATAAGCAATTGTTGAAGGTTCAACCATTAAATTGTGATTATTAATATATGCATTCATAAAGTCTTTAGCATAAAGTCTCATACCATTAGTTGGATCAATTAATTTAATACCAGTTTTTAATTTAAATGCAATAGATATTAAACTTTGAGCAAAACTTTTTAAACTTCACCCTTTTTTATTATTCTTATATCTATTTCCAATAATAATTTGATTTTTATTATTAGCATTATTTGAAAAATTAATAATGTCTTTAGGATTATGCTGATTATCTCCATCCATTTGAAGAATATAATCATAATTATTATTAATGGCATAAATCATACCAGTTCTTAATGATTCGCTTAATCCTTTATTAATTTCATGATTAATGTATGGAATTTGATTATCAGTTAAAATTTTTAAAGTACTATCTTTACTACCATCATTAACTACAATAAAATCAAGTGTAGTGTTTTTCTTTAAATTATTAATGGTATTTAAAATATTTTTTTCTTCATTATAAGCAGGAATAACAATTAATATTTTCTTTTCATTCATACAAGTTTATTCATGAATATTATTAGTTTCATTATTTTCTTCTAAAACTGCTTCTTTTTCTTCATTATTTATATCATCAATTTTATTTTCAGTAACATCAACTACACTTACTGAAATTACTTTATCATGTTCATCTAGATTAATTAACTTTACTCCACTAGTACTTCTTCCAATAACTCTTAGTTTATTTAATGCAAGTCTTATAATCTTACCAAGTTTTGTTAAAATTAATAATTCTTCATTTGAATTAACAACTAATGATGCAACTAGTGAACCAGTTTTATCATTTATTTTTAAAGTTCTAACACCTTTTGCACCCCTATTTGTTAATCTATAATCATCTAAACTAGATAATTTACCAAAACCTTTAGATCCGATTGATAATACTTCAGTTTTATTAGCAGTATTGTCACAAGATATTAAATATGCATTATCTGATAAATTAATTCCTTTTACACCACTTGCTGCTCTACCTGTTGGTCTTAATTTTGATTCATCAAATCTTACAGCATACCCATCACTAGAAGCTAAAATAATTTCATCATTACCATTAGTTAAAATGACACTTAATAACTCATCATCTTCTCTTAATGAAATTGCAATCTTACCATTTTGTCTAATTGATTCAAATTCTTGGATTGATGTTCTTTTTATCAATCCTTTTTTTGTAGCAAACAAGATGAAATGTTCATCATTATATTCTTTAATTGGTAATAAATCTAAAACAACTTCATTCTTTTCTAAAGGAATATAATTTAATGCAGGAATGCCTTTTGCAGTTCTTGACCCAACAGGAAGTTGATGAACCCTAATCTTATAAACTTTACCTAAATTAGTAAAAAATAATAAATCAACATGGGTATTTGTATAAATAATTTTTTTAATATCATCATCTGCATGAGTACTTACACCAATTACACCAACACCCCCACGATTTTGAAGTTTATAAGTATCAATTGGTAAACGTTTTAAATATCCATTTTTACTTAATGAAACTACCACATCTTCTACTGGAATTAAAGATTCATCATCAATTGTTGCTCTTTCATTTGCAAGAATTTGTGTTTTTCTTTTATCACCATATTTAGTTTTAAGTTCATTCATTTGATCAACCACAATATTTTTGATTTTTTCTTCACTAGATAATTTATCTTTTAAATCAACAACAAGTGCTCTTAATTCTTTTAATTCATCAAGAATTTTAGATTTTTCAAGACCTGTTAAAGATTGTAATTTCATTTCAAGAATTGCTTTTGCTTGAATTTCACTCAAGTGAAAATTGCTCATTAATTCTTGTGCTGCACTGTCTTTATCATTAGCATTTCTAATGATATTAATTACAGCATCTAAATGATCTAAAGCAATTTCTAATCCTTCTAAATAATGGACTCTTTCACTAGCTTTTTTAAGTTGAAATTGTAATCTTTTTCTAACAATTAAAATTTGAAATTCATTATAAACATTAATAATTTCTTTAATGTTTAAAATAATTGGTTTTCCATTGTGTAAAGAAAGTAAGTGAACAGAAAAATTTGTTTGCAGTTTTGTCTTTTTATATAAATGATTTAAAACAACTTCTGCAATTGCATCTTTTTTTAGTTCAATAAGAATTCTGATTCCATCACGATTAGATTCATCTTTAATATCAGAAATTCCTTCAATTTCTTTATCATGAACTAATTGTGCAATTTCTTCAACTAAACTAGCTTTATTAATTAAATAAGGAATTTCACTCACAATCAAATAAGTCTTATTGCCTTTTTCTTTAATTTCTATTTTTGATCTAATCGTTAAAGAACCATGACCTGTAGTAAAGTAGTCTTTTATTCCTTGATCACCAATAATGTATGCAGCAGTTGGAAAATCTGGTCCTTTTAAATATTGCATTAAATCTAGTGGATTTAATGAAGGATCTTTAATTAAAGCAATTGAAGCATCTAGTAATTCAGTTAAATTATGAGTTGGAATTGATGTAGTCATTCCTACTGAAATTCCTACACTACCATTCATCAATAAATTTGGTAATAATGATGGTAAAATTGCTGGTTCTTGTTCACTGCCATCATAATTATCAACAAATGTTACAACTTCTTTATCAATATCTCTTAAAAATTCTTCAGCTATTTTTGCTAAACGAACTTCAGTATATCTCATAGCAGCAGCACCATCACCATCAATTGAACCAAAATTTCCATGTCCATCAATCAATGGATATCTTATTGAAAAATCTTGTGCCATTCTAACTACAGTTTCATAAACAGCTGTATCACCATGAGGGTGAAATTTTCCAATAACTTCACCAACTAATCTTGCTGATTTTTTATATGGTTTATCAGATTTCATGCCAAGTTCATGTGCAGCATAAATAATTCTTCTATGAACAGGTTTAAATCCATCTCTAGCATCAGGTAATGCTCTAGCAACAATAACACTCATGGCATATTCCATGAATGATTGTTTAACTTCATTAGATATTTCTCTATCAGATACTTGAGACAAAGCTAATTTCTGTTTAATTTCTTCAATACTTTTTTCTTTTTCTTCTTGTTTAGACATAATTAAAAAATCCTTACATTAAGCATCAATATTTTTTACATATGTAGCATTTTGTTGAATAAATTCTCTTCTAGGTGGGACATCATCACTCATCAATAAAGCAAAAATTCTATCTGCTTCTACACCATCTTCAATATTTACTTTAAGCATTACTCGATGTTCTGGATCCATAGTAGTTTCTCATAATTGTTCAGGATTCATTTCTCCTAAACCTTTATATCTTTGAATTGAATAGTGTGAATTAATTAAATTTTGTTTAACATTTTCTAATTCTTGATCAGTATAAACATACTTGATACTTTTATTTGCTGCAATCTTATATAAAGGTGGTTGAGCAATAAAGACATGACCATTTTCAATTAATGGACGCATAAATCTATATAAGAAAGTTAATAGCAAAATGCGAATATGTGCTCCATCAACATCAGCATCAGTCATAATAATAATTTTGTTGTATCTTAATTTATTTAAATCAAATTCTTCAGCAACTCCAGTACCAATAGCAACTATTAAATTATTGATAATTTCATTATCAAAAATCTTTTCTCTACTTGCTTTTTCAACATTCATTATCTTACCTCTCAAAGGTAAAATTGCTTGGTATTCTCTATCTCTTCCTAATTTTGCACTTCCACCAGCTGAATCACCTTCTACTAAATAAATTTCAGAGATTGTTGGATCAGAAGTTGAACAATCAGCAAGTTTTCCTGGTAAAGAATTATTACCTAATAAAGTTTTTCTTTTTGCAACTTCTCTTGCTTGTGCTCCTTTAATTCTTGCATAAGCAGTAGTAAAGACTTTTTCAATAATCATTCTTGCTTCTTCTGGATGTTCTAATAAAAACTTTTCTAATTTTTCACAAACGATTTCACTAACAATTTGTCTAACTCCAGGATTACCTAATTTTTTCTTAGTTTGTCCTTCATAAATTGGATTTGAATCTTTAATTGACAAAATTGCACTTAATCCTTCTAGAACATCATCTTTTATAAGCTTTACTTCTTCTTTATCATTTTTATAAATTTTGTGTTCATTATTATAGTTTGTAAAGGTTTTAACTAAAGCAAATTTAAAACCATCTTCATGTGTTCCACCTTCAGTGGTGTTTATATTATTACAAAATGAATAAAATGAAATTCTTGAATCTGTACAATATTGCATTGCAAATTCAACACGTACTTTGTTTATATTGTTTTTATTATGTTCATCTAAAGTTTCTTTTTCACCATAAATAATATCTTTATTTAGGCATTGTCTATTATCATTTAAAAACTCTACATATTCTAATATTCCACCATTAAAGATTCATGTATCTTTTGAATTGATATTTTCATCAATAAATGTAATACATACTCCTTTATTCAAATAAGCTAATTGTTTTAATCTATTAGCAATTTTGTCGTGTTCAAATGGAAGATTTTCCATAATTGTAAAATCAGGAAAAAATAAAACTCTTGTTCCTGTACCTGTTGCTATTCCAAGTTCTTGAATTGGACATGCAGGAATCCCACCATCTTTAAATTCAATGTAATATTCTTTATTATCTCTTTTTACTCAAACTTTCAAGTAAGTTGATAAAGCATTTACAACACTTGCACCAACTCCATGAAGTCCACCACTCATAGCATAAGAATTATTATCAAATTTACCTCCAGCATGAAGCTCAGTAAAGACAGTTTCAAGAGCAGATTTTTTGTTTTCTTCCATGACTTTAACAGGAATGCCTCTTCCATCATCTTCAACCTGAACACTCCCATCATTAAATAAAGTTACAGTAATGTTTTTAGCATACCCGGCCATTGCTTCATCAATTGAATTATCAACAATTTCATAAATCATATGATGAAGCCCATCTGAACCAGTAGAACCAATATACATCCCTGGTCTTACTCTTACAGCTTCTAAACCTTTTAGAATACGAATAGAATGTTCGTCATATGCAGATTTTTTTGTTTCATTTTCACTCATAAATGAACCTCTATTAAAAAAATATATATAGAAACATTATAATATATTTATATATTATATTTAAAATTTTTCATTTTAAGGATATTTAAAGGCTAGAAAATATTTTTTGTAGGTAATATGACCTGTAATAAATTTTCGTTGTTTAAATCATAAATAAAGAGCGGAGAAAGGTTGTCTTGAATTGAAAATTTTACTCTTGGATTAGAAATGTTCTTTAAAGCATTAATTAAATAACCAACATTAATTGAAAAATTTGGCATTTGTCCACTAATATGATTAAATTTTAAAATTTCACAAGCATATCCTTGTTCACTGTTTTTGAATGACAAAATAATTTCATTGTTTTTAAAAGAAAAATAAGCTAATGCAGAATTCAAATTACTAGATAAAACACTTCCTCTTTCTAATTTTTGAATTAACTCTTCATTATTAATTTCACAAATATTCTTATTTTGATCAACTGCTATATTTGTAAGATTTGGAAAATTCAGATTAATTAAATTAATTTGTAATAAATATGAATCTGTTTGTATTAATAAATTATTATCACTATTAAAAATTTTGATATTTTCATTATTGTTTAAACATTTTAATAATTGATTAAAAGTTTTACTATAAATTAAAAAATTAACCTTATTAAGATTTTTCTTATTATTTTTTAATTTCAAAATTACTAATCTTTTTAAGTCAGTTGCAAATGCTTGCAAAAAATCATTTGAATTTAATATATTAATACAATTTACATTTACAAGTTTTGTATTTTCACCATTTTCTTCAACAGAATAACTAATCACATATTTTGCAATTAACAATAAATCATTTAAAGTAATATCAGTTTGATTCCAAGAATCATTAACTTCTAAGTTAAATAAACTGAATTCATTTTTATCAATTCCATTTAAAGTAAATTTAGAATTTTCAACTTCAATTAATAAATTATTTTGTTCTTGAGTTAAATTAATCAAAGTACTATTAATTTTTGAAATTAAACTATTAAGAATCTTAGAGTTAATTAAAACTTGAATGTTGTCAGTTTTTTTGATATTAGAAATTTTGTACTGGATTTTTGAATAACTATTGTATGTTTTTAAAAATAAATTATTTTCAATTGATTCTAAATAAACGAAATTAGAATTTATTGAATTAATTTTATTTAGTGCAACTATTAATTCTTTTTTATTTATTAACATAAATTAAATTTATTTACTATCTTATTATTTATATATTTATATTATTATCTATATTTAATATATTTATTATTTTCTTTATTTCTAAATTGTTCATAAGTTTATTTTTATAGTATCTTATTAAGTTAATAATTGTTGAATGTGATTTCTTGTTTAAAATTACAGAAATATGCTCAAACGTATAATCATATGTGTTTTTTAAATAATATGCTACCAAACTACGAGCAATAACATATTTTCTTTCTCTACAAGTTCCTATTAATTCTTTATAAGTTATATTAAGATAAGACAAAATTTTATTTATAGACTTATCGACATTTTTTGTTGATATGTCTATATTTAGTGATTTTAAAACATTGTCGATATCTTTTTTATAGACAATTTTGTTATTATTTTGTTCATAAAATAGATTTATAGCTCTTAACAAATTGTCGATATCTTTTGGATTTGTGAACAAATAATTTAACAAAATATCATAAGCATCAGGATAAATAGTGAATTTAATTTTTTGTTTTAAGATTTTATCAACAGTTGCTTTATTAATAGTTAATAAGTTAATAGAAATATAATTAATTTGATTAATTCTTAAATTTTGAATAAAAGTTGTAGAAATATTTTTGAACGTTGCAATAAATTTATTATTGTTCAAACTTATTGAATAAATAAGATTTTTTGTTTTTTTATCACTTAATTCTTCAATATTATCAATTAGAAAAAAAGCATTATTTTCTTTTTTAGTATCATCTACTAAAAAATTAAAAGAAGAAAGATCATATTGATTTGCAGTCTTATTATTTCTTCTTAAATATTCCAAGATTCTTTCTAATAAGAAGCTTTTTCCAGAATTTGTTTCTCCTGTTATTAATAAGAGTTTAATATCATTATTATTAATAAAATTTATTATTTGTGAAATTGCTTTATCATTAAAAAAATATTTTCAATCAAATTCATTTTCATTTTGTTCTTCTTTTTTAAAATTAGATATGATTTCATCTTTCTTAATAATTTCGTGTTCTTCATTTCTAGTTTGAACAATTAAAGTAGAAATATTTTCATTAAATAATTTATTGAATTCATGAATAATATTTTCTTGATATTGAATTAAAATTTCTTTAATAGTTTCATTATCACTAACAACAAATAAAGTATGTTGATTTTTTTTTAGCAAAAAAGAGTGAGAAATTACAGCAAAAAACAAACTACTAGGTTTTATTAAAAAATGTAGTTTTTTGATTGTTTTTATTCAATTTGAATTTTGTTCTGAAATATTTTGGTCTTGTTTTTGCATAAAATTGATATTATAATAATTATTAATATATTTTATATTTTGTAATATAGAAGGTTTTATTATTATGAAAAGAACATATCAGCCTAAAAAAAGAAAACGTGCTAAAGTACATGGATTTAGACAAAGAATGAGCACACATAATGGAAGAAATGTGATTGCAAGAAGAAGACTAAAAGGTAGACATAAATTAACAGTTTCAGATGAAAAATAATAAATGTTTCAACTTACTCGTTTATGTAAAAATGATGATTTTAGTTCTTGTATAAAAACAGGGATAAAAATTAATACAAAATCATTTATTATTTTTATTAATAAAAATAATATAAATAAAACCAGATTGGGTATTTCAGTAAGCAAGAAAATTAATAAGTCAGCTGTAATAAGAAATTTAATTAGAAGACAAATTAAAAGTTGATTTTATACTCATAAAATAACTTTAAATAATAGTTTTGACATTGTATTTATTATTAGAAGTGAATATGATACTAAAAAGTATAATTTCTTATTAAATGAAACAATTAAATTGCTCCATATTAAAAAATTAATATAATTATTAAAATAAGTAATGCAACGAAATAAAAATGTTGAAAATGCTATAGTCTCAGCCTTTTGATCTGATGCTAAAGGAAAAAATAAGAGTGTGATACTTGCTAAAAAAATTAGTAAGTTGGTTTGACGTTTTACTAAATTAGCAATTTTTTTATTCTTAATTGTTCTTGGATTATGAGGATGTGTTTCTTTATATTCTGAACCAAGTGTTCTTGAATCAACTAACATTGGTCAAGGTTTTGAATTTGGTCTACCATATACATATACTGGAGCTGGTAGTTATCAATATCACGTAGAATATTTAGGAACCGGAACATACACTGGATTTGTATTAGGACAGTGAACGAATGCTTATGGTCCTTTTTATGGATATTTTGTTTATCCTGGTTGTGCACTTGTAATTCTTATTATGTGAGACATTAGAAGTGCTTGAGGCGGATTAAATGCTTTATTAGCTATTATTATTCTTTTAGCAATCATTAGAACTATTTCAATTGTTGTTTCTATAAGAAGTGCTGTAATGACTGAAAAAATGCAAGAATTAAATGCTCAAATTACAGCAATTAAAGAGAAGTATAAAGGTGCTAGAGATCAACAGTCTAAGCAGATGCAGCAACAAGAGATTCAGCAAGTATATAAGAAAAATAATGTTCGTCAAACAGTAATGCTTGAACAAGTAGTAATAACATTACCTGTATTCTTGATTATTTATCGTGTAGTTACAATTCTAAGGCCGTTTAAATATACAGTTTTATTTAATATATGGAATTTGTCTGATTCTCCATATAATCAAATCTTCCAATATTTTACTGAAAATGGATGATTATATTTAATCTTATTGTTTATTGTTATTCCAATTATGATTGTTTCTCAAATTCTTCCACAAATTTTAACAAAGAAACGAAAACGACAAAATTATAATAAGAAAGTTATATTAGCTGAAATTACTGCTAATAAAAAACCAAATAATTTTCAAACTGTAATGACTTGAGGATTACCAGTAATATCTGTTATCTTTGCAATTTTCTTACCTGCAGGGGTTGCTGTTTATTGAGTAATTAATGCAATATTTTCAATTATTCAAGCAGTTGTTATTCATAAAGTTATTATGAATAGAAGACATACTCAACACTCAGATGAAACAAAGAGAAAGAAATTAGGATTAAATTTCTAAATGAATAATAAATTTATTAATGAAAATGACTTTATAAATAACTTCAATTTTTCTAAACAATTAGGTCAAAATTTTTTAATAGATAATACTATAAAAGAACGAATTATTAAAACTATTCGTTCTTTTGTTTTGCTTGATGATTTTATTTTAGAAATAGGTCCTGGAATTGGTGCAATTACTAAAAAAATGATTAACACTAATCATGTAATTGCAATTGAATTAGATGAAGAATTAATAAACTATTTAAATAACTTACATTTAGATAATTTTAAAGTTGTATATGGAGATTGTTTAAAACTTAATTTAAATGATTATTTAAAGAATGTGAAATTAATCTTTAGCAACACTCCATATGCAATTACAACACAAATGATTCAAAAATTCATTGAAGAATGAAATTGTAATCAAGCATTATTTTTAATGCAAAAAGAAGTTGCAACTAGAATTTGTGCCAAAATTAATGATAAAAAATATGCTGCTTTTAGTATTTATTGCCAAACTTTTTTGGACATGAAAAATTTATTTGATGTAAGTAATAATGCTTTTTTTCCTAAACCCAAAGTTACTTCTTCACTAATTTATTTATTTAAAAAAAATAAAGAAATTGAATTAAATAAAAAGGCTTATTGAACATTTCTTGATAAGTGTTTTTTAAATAGAAGAAAAACTTTATTTAATAACTTAAAACAATTTTGCAATAAAGATATCATTGACTTAATTTTTAAATATCTTAATTTAGATCTTAAAAGCACAGTAAGAGCACAAGAATTAAATTATGAACAATTTATAAACATTTATAAGATTTATGAAAATAACAATTAAAGCATATTGTAAAATTAACATTTTTTTAAATATTTCAAACATCATAAATATTAAATTTAAAAAACATGAATTAGAAAGTGTTTGTATAAAATATCATGATTTATATGATGTAATTTATATTTCTAAAGCTAATGATTTAAATATTAAATATTTTAAAGATAATAATGAAATCTTTTTTGAACAAGATTTAATAAAAAAAGCATTATTTTGATTAAAGAATAAATTTCACAATATTGATATTAATTATGAAATTTTTGTAATAAAAAATATTCCTATTGGTTCAGGCTTGGGTGGAGAAAGCACTGATATTGCATGTGTTTTAAATTACATTATCAAACAATATAACTTAGTTTTAAACAAAAAAGATTATTTAGATATTGCTTTAGAATTAGGAAGTGATATCTGCTTCTTTTTGTATGATTATGATCTAGCTTACATTAGTGAATATGGTAATATAATCATACCAATAAATGATATTGAACTTAATTATCAATTAATAATAAATAAAAATTTTAATTCTTCTACTAAAAAGGTTTTTGAAACATTTGATAAGCTTAATAATTCATTTCATGAATTTTTAGGTTATAAACAAATTCTAGATATATTAAAAAGCAAAAAATATCAATTTTTATTCAATAATTTATCTAAAGCAACCTTTTTGTGTTATGAAGAATTAAAAATAATTTATGATAATTTAATATTAATTTATAAGAAAGATACCATTTTATTATCAGGAAGTGGTAGTAGCATGGTTTTATTAAAAAAATATGAATAAAATAATTGATCCTGTTTATGGTGAAATAATATTTGATGAAAATGAAACATGAGCATATGAAATTATTCATACAAATATTTTTCAAAGATTACAAAATATTAAACAATTAGGTTTGTGCTATAAGACTTTTCCTGGTGCAGTTCAAACACGTTTTTCTCATTCTATTGGTACTTATTATTTGGTTAAGAAATTACTAGAAAGAAAAGACATTAATAAAAATTTAACTTTAAAACAAATTAATACTATTAAAGCTGCTGCATTGTTACATGATATTGGACATGGTCCACATTCTCATGGATTTGAATGATATTTAAAAGAGTTAAACTATGAATCTTTTGAACATGAGAATTATAGTGAAAAAATTATTAATGATAAACGTTTTAGTATTTACAAAATTCTTAATAAGAATAATATTGATTCACATGATGTAGCAGATTTAATTCATGCTAAAACTCCAGAAGGATTTTCTAAATGAACAAGTTATATTATCTCAGGACAAATTGATGTTGATCGGATTGATTATTTGTTAAGAGATCAATATTTTTGTTTAGGTGTAAATAATAATTCAAGAAATTTATATCGTATTATTGAAAAAATTAAGATTGATAAAAAAATGCAAGTATTTTATTTTGATAAAGAAGATATTACACTAGTAGAAGATTTTTTGTATACAAGATATGTAATGTACAAAGAATTGTATTTATCAAAAGATGTTAATGATTGATATTTCATTATTATTCAAATTCTATCAATTGCTAAAAAACTTTATTTAAATAAACATAAATTTCTTGATAAATATCATCTACTAAAGGATTTCTTATTTATGTTTAATAATAAAAAAATCCAATTGACTAACTATATAAAATTAACTGATATTAATTTTGATTTATTTATCTTTTCTTTGCAATATGAGTCAAAAAAAATCAAAAAACTATATGATATTTATACTAAATGTGATCACTCATTAATTAAAAATTATGAAGCACTAAAAGAAATTATCTTTTATGATTTTGATAAACCAATTTTTATTAAGAATGATCAGACTCATAAACTTGTTGCTTATGATAAAATTGCTGATATATACAAAATCTTTTTAAAATAGGTATAATAAATAATTATTATACATAGTATAATTTGTAAAAAAAATTAAGGAATAAATAATGGCAAGCACAAAACGTAATTCAGATAGATTAATTGATAAAGCTTTTAATATTTGTAATACACAATTTAAAAATGAAACATTTACAACTTCAGATATTTGAAAATTATTAGAAAAACAAGAAAAATTAAGTAATGAGAATGGAGATGATTATATTAATTTTTATGTAGATTTATTACAAGATCCAAGATTTGTTGCGATTGGTACAACTAAATGAAAATTAAGAGATTATGTTTCAGTAGAAGAATTTGAAAAATTAGCTAATTCAAAATATTCTAATGTTGAATATGGTAATTCTGAAGATAAAGGTGATGAAGAAATTATTGATGAATTGATTGATGAAGAAATTGATGATGCTGAAATTCAAGCTGATGATGATGACTCAAAAGAATACCAAGAAGAACAAATTGAAGATAGTGAAATTGATGAATTAGATGAACAAGAAACAGAAGAAGAAAATGAAGAAGACAATTAAAGATAATACTAATAATTCGTCATATGCTAAATATGGAATTGTTAATGCTAAAAAGATTCTTAATAATGCATTAAAAAATCACTATGCAATTGCTCATATTAATGCTAATAATTTAGAATGAATAAAAGCAATAATTGAAGTTGCTATCCAAACTAATTCACCTGTAATTATTGGTTTTTCTTTAGGTGCAATTAAATATATGGGTGGATATAAGGTTTGTGCTGATATTTGTAAAGATCTTGCTTTTGAATTAAATCAAGAAAAAAAGATTCCAATTGTTATTCATTTAGATCATGGAGATTATGATGCTTGCTTAGAAGCTATTTCTGCAGGATTTACTTCTGTAATGTTTGATGGATCACATTTAAAATTTGATGAAAATTTAAAATTAACTAAACAACTTTTAGAAGTTGCAAAGTTAAATGATGTAAGTGTTGAAGCAGAATTAGGAACAATTGGTGCAAATAAATCTGAAGGTGAACTTGTTAATTTAGATGAATGTAAAGAAATAGCAAAAACAGATATTGATGCATTAGCAGTAGGAATTGGTAATATTCATGGTTTATACCCACTAGATTGAAAAGGTTTAAATTTTGATTTATTAGCAAATATTCACAATGAAATTAAAAATTTACCACTAGTTTTACATGGTGGAACAGGAATTAGTGAAAATCAAATTCTAAAATCTATTCAATATGGAATTTGCAAAATCAATATCAATACTGAATGTCAAATTGCTTTTCAAAAAGAAATTAGAAAATACTTTGAACAAAAAAAAGATTTAAACTATGATGATAAAGGTTATGATCCTAGAAAAATAATTGTTGCTGGTATTAAAGGTGTGAAAGAAGTTATTGAAAATAAATTAAAACTTTTTGGAAGTTATGGAGTAATTAAATAATGGGTTTTTCAACAGGAATAGTTGGTTTACCAAATGTCGGAAAATCTACATTGTTCTCAGCAATTACTAATGTAAAAGCTGAAATTAGTAATTATGCTTTTACTACAATTGAACCTAATATTGGTATAGTTGATTATTATGATAAAGATTTGGTTTTTCTAGCAGATATTTACAAACCTAAAAAGATTGTTTTTTCTCAATGTAAATTTGTTGATATTGCAGGATTAATTAAAGGTGCTAGTAAAGGTGAAGGATTAGGTAATAAATTTCTACAAAATATTAAAGAAGTTGATGTAATTTGTCATGTTGTTCGTTGTTTTGATGATAATAGTATTTTAAGAACCGGCGCTGATCCAATTACTGATGTACAAGTTATTAATTTAGAATTAATTTATGCAGATTTAGAGCAAGTAAACAATAGGATTTTAAAAGTAAAAAAGAAAGCTGAAAGTGGTGATAAACTTGCTAAATTTGAATATAATTTATGTTTAAAATTAAAAACTACTTTAGAAGCTGATAAATTTGTTAATGAATTAATTTTTGATGAACAAGAATTAGCAATAATTAAAACTTATAATTTATTAACATTTAAACCATTTTTTTATGTTGCAAACATTAATGATGATCAAATTGAAAACCCACATGATAATCAAAATTATTTAAATTTAAAAAAATTTATTGAAAAAACTCAACCTAATTCAATTATTGTTCCTATATCATGTAGATATGAACTAGAACTTTCAGAATTAAAAGAAAATGAAAGAAGTCAATTTTTAAGTTCTCCTGAAGTTTATGAATCTGGGTTAAATAAAATTGTTGCTTGTAGTTATAAATTATTAAATTATGAAACTTTTTATACAGCTGGAAGTGATGAAGTAAGAGCTTGATTATTTAAAAAAGGAATGGATGCACAAGAATGTGCAGGAATTATTCATACAGATTTTATTAAAAATTTTATTCGAGCAGAAATTATCAAATTTATTGATTTTAAGCAATATCAGTCTGAATTAGCAGTAAAAAATGCTGGTAAATTATTTATTGAAGGAAAAAAGTATTTAATTTGCAATCAAGACATTGTACATTTTATTATTAATAAATAATGATGAAAAAAAGTAATGTTTTTAAAAGTATGAATGAAAATTGGATCCAAGTAATTACTGGTCCAATGTTTAGTGGTAAAACTACAGAATTATTATCTTTTATTGAAAGATATTCATATGCTGGGATTAATGCTTTAGGTATTATGAATGAACTTGATACAAGAAGCAATGATGATTTTATTCATTCAAGAAATGGCCATAAGTTAAAAGCAATTAAAGTAAAAAAATCTATTGATATTTTAGACTATGTCATTAAAAATGAATTAAAGAATAAAATTCAAATTATTGCAATTGATGAAGTCCAATTTTTTGATAGTGAAATTGTTGATGTAATCAAGAAATTAGCAAAAATGAAATTTATTGTAATTTGTTCAGGATTAGATTTAGATTATAATGGTAATACTTTTGGACAAATGCCAAACCTGCTAGCAATAGCTGATAGTGTGATTAAATTGACTGCAATTTGTTCTGTTTGTGGAGGAGCTGCTACTAAAACTTATTTAACAAATCACAAAAAAACTAAAAAGACAAATAATAATCCAATTGTAATTGGTGATACAAATATGTTTGAAGCACGTTGCAATAAACATTTTGTTTATAAAACTAAATAACTTCAAATTGTTAAAATTAGAATATAATGAAAAGAAATTTAGAATATCTTATTAATAAAAAACGCAAATTAACAAACTTTTTCATGAATTATTCAATTATTCATTTAATTGTTTTTTGTTCATTATTTTTAGCTTGATTATTTGCTATAGTTGATATTTTTTATATAAAAACTATTCAAAGTAATTTGAATAATAATATTTTTTATTTTTTGAATAATACTTATTTTTTTAATAAAGCAACTGATCAAGTTATCTTTTTGTTCAATCCTTTTGCAATTACTATGACAATTTTTATTGCTATAAGTATTTTGCTAGAGATTTTTGTTTGATTAAATAATTTATTAACATCTTTATATTTAATAAAACTTTATGGTTTTAAAATTATTTTTGATAATCCTTATTTAAATCAATTATTATTATTTTTTATTATTTTTTATGGAATTATTTGAGCAACAATTAATCCTAACTATTATGAAATAAATAATTCGTTTAGTTTTTATATTTATCTCAATAATTCATATCATTTTGATGATGCTTTTGTAGCATACATTTTTTTCTTTACTTTATTTAATTACTACTTAATGTTTATCACATTATTTATTGCAAATAATGAACAAAAGCACTGAATTATTAAAGGAGAATTGTCAATGAAAAAGGTTGTTATTTTTGGTATTACTGGTTCAGTTGGTAATCAAACTATTGATGTTATTAATCATATGGATTCAGGAATTAGTATAGTTGGATGTAGTTTTAATCTAAATACTAATAAAATGAAAGAAATTTATAACAATAATAAAAGCATTGAATATATTTATTCTAAAAATAATCCAATTTATAATAATGTTTCTAGTTATGAAGAATTAATTACTAAAGCAAAACCAAATCTTATTATTAATGCAGTTAGTGGAATTGCTGGAGTTGAAATTTCTTTTTTAGCAATTAAACATAAAATTGACATGGTTCTTGCTAACAAAGAAAGTTTAGTAGCAGCAGGATCATTATTGATGAAAGAAGCAAAACAAAATCAAGTAAAAATTTATCCTGCAGATAGTGAACATGCTTGTTTTAAAGCAATTATTGATGCTTATAAAGATGAAAATATTCAAGAATTATTAATTACATGTTCTGGTGGAGCTTTTTATGATTATGAAGACAATAAACTTCAATCAATAACTTATAATGATGCAATTAAACACCCAACCTGAACTATGGGGGATAAAATTTCTATTGATAGTGCTACATTAATGAATAAAACTTTTGAAATTATTGAAGCTTATTGATTATTTAATACAACTAAAATTAAAACTATTATTCATAAACAAAGTATTGTTCATGCCATGGTGCAATTAAAAAATAATGCAACAGCAATGTATGCTTCAAATCCAGATATGAAACTACCAATTCAACTTGCTTTAAATGAATTTAAATACGATAAACCAATTTTGCAAGAATTGTCCTTTAATAATTTAAATTTAACTTTTAATGAAGTTGATTTAGCAAAATATCCAAATTTAGATTTACCAAGATTATATTTTGAAAAATACAGCAACACAACTTTTGGAACTATTATTACAGTATTAGATGAAATTGCAATTGTTAAATTTAAAAATAATGAAATTAAATTTAATGAAATTGTTCCTTTTATCTTAAACAATTATGAAAATTTTGGAATTGAAGAATTAAAATCATTTGACCAAATTCAAGAATTAACTAATAAAATCAAGACATTTTATAATTTACAATAATGACTAAAGAACAACTTTTGTGATTAAAAAAACTATTTTCTTTATCTACAGAAACAGAATCATATTTTAAAAAAGATGTTATTTTAAAAACAGAAATATTAGGAAATGAAAAGAAGTTAATCTTTAAGATTAATTCTTTTTTACATACTGAAATTTTTTTAATTTTACAAGATCTTAAAAATAAGTTGCATAAGAAATTTAGCCTTATTTTTATAGCAAATTCAAATAATTTAAGTGGTTTAACAAATGATATTGAAGTTTTATTAAACATTAAAGATAACAGTTTATTTGAAGTTGTTTATGAAAATAAAAAATATCATATTATTTTTAAAAATGAAGTTTTATTTAATGAATACAACAATCTTCAATCTTTAGATAAACTAGAAGTATTAGGAATAAATAATGATGAATTATTTTCTTTTTTACAAGAAGAAGAAAATATAAAAAAAGATAAACAAGAAGAAAAAGAATTCAAACCTTGACTAGAAGGATTTAACAAGCACTATTTATATTTGAATAAATTTGAAGATAAAGAAAAAGAACTTCCCATTTCTAAAATTGTTGATGATGCTAAATTAATTAAATCTAAAGTAATAACTTATGGAGAAATTTTTTCTATTCAGTATGATTTTTATGAAAAAAGTAAAATGCATACTTTTAAATTCTATATTTCTGATCATTCAAAAGCAATTTGTATCAAAAAGATTTTTTCTGAAAGAAATAATGATAAATCACCAAATTTAAATGTTGAATATTTAAAACAGTTTAAAGAAGGAGATTTTATTAAAACTGAAATCTTATTGAATGAAGATAATTATGAATATGGTGATGTAATTGGTAGTATTTTAAAAATATTACCAATTAAAGAACCAGATGAATTTATATATAAAGATGATAGTAATCTACCAAGAATTGAACTAAATTTTCATTCTAATATGTCTGCATTTGATGGTTTACACTCACCTGAACAAATCATTAAGTTCATGAAAAAGCAAAATATTAAAGCATTAAGTATTAATGATTTTAATAGTGTACAATCTTTTCCAAGTTTGTATAGATTAGCAAGTAAAGAAAAATTAGATTTAATTTATGGTTGTGAGTTTTCTTTTGCTAAAAAAAACATTGAAGCTGTATATCATGCTAAACATATTAAATTAAGTGATATTAAACGTTTTGTTTTTTTTGATTTAGAAACTACTGGATTAGCACCAAATTATGATGAAATCATTGAGTTTGGAGCATATTTTTGTGATTATCATCAAGTTTTTTTAAAGGATTATCAATCATTTATTCATGCAACTAAATCTTTAGATAAAAGAATTATTGATCTTACAAGAATCACTAATAAAGAATTAGAAAATGCACCTAATATCAAGGATTTTTTGCTTAATTTACATGAAGTAATTAAAGAAGATGATGTTTTAATTGCACATAATGGAATTGACTTTGATATTAAATTCTTAAATAGTTGATGCAGAAAATGTAATGTAAAGGAATTTAAGAATGTATTAATTGATACTTTAGTTATTTCAAGAGCATTTTTAAACCAAATTAGTACTTACAATTTAGGTAGAGTATCACGATTTTTTAATTTTGAATATAATGAAAATGTAGCACACAGAGCTGATGCAGATGCTTTATATTTAAATAATATTTTTTGAAAGTTAATTGATTTTATCCCCCAATTACAAGATTCTTATTTAGATGAATGAAATGAATTAATTAAAACACCTAACTTATATAAAAGAACTTTTTTGCCAAGAATTATTTTGCAATCTAAATATAAGAAATATAATAACAAGTCATCAATTAATATCCTTTATAATTTAGTTTCAAAAGCTTTAACAGATGGATTTAATGATCATCCAATTTTATTAGAAACTACTTTTGAACATTATAAAAAATGATTTTTTTATACTAATAGTGCTGTAGATGGAGAATTATTTGAATATGCTATTAAAGAAGATGATAATAGCATTGTTCAATGAATGAAACAATTTGATTATTTACAAATTGCTCCTTTGTATTGTTATAAACATCTATTTAAAAGATATACAGAAGATATTGTAAAAAGTGCAATTGTTCATATTATTGAATTAGCAAAGAAAAATAATATTTTAATGGTTGCTACATCTAATGCTTTTTATATTCCTAAATATTACCAACAATTTCACAGAATCTATATATTAACAAAATCAATTGGTAATAAATTCCACAGATATTTAGATTATAGAAACGATCCTTTAGTAAATAATGTACCAGATTTATATGTAAGAAATACTAAAGAATTAGAAGATGAAATGTTACTTTTAATCAATGATAATGAATATGTACATGATTTAGTAGTAAATAATGCATATAAAATTTATGATCAAATTGATAAAGATCAAATTCCTATCCAATTAGATTTATTTCCACCTTATATTGAAGGTGTAGATGATAAATTAAAGGATTTTGTTTATAATAGTGCTAAACAAAAATATGGAGAAAATTTACCTAAAGAAATTTTAGATAGATTAGATTTAGAATTAAATATTATTATTAAAAAAGGATATAGTGTTGTTTATTGAATTTCTCATTTATTAGTAAAACAATCTTTAGATGATGGATTTTTAGTTGGATCAAGAGGTTCAGTTGGTTCAAGTTTAGTTGCTACATTTTTAAACATTACTGAAATCAATCCTTTAAAAGCACATTATTATTGTACTAAATGTCATTATTTTAAATCTTCTGATTATTTAGGAAGTGGATATGATTTACCTAAAAAAAATTGTCCAAATTGTAATGAAGTTTTAAAAAGTGATGGACAAAATATTCCTTTTGCTACCTTCTTAGGTTTTGATGGAGATAAAGTTCCTGATATAGATCTAAATTTCTCAGGATTATATCAAGCAAATGCACATTTATTTATAAGAAACATGTTTGGTAAAGAACATGCTTTTAGAGCAGGAACAATTGCTACTGTTGCTGAAAAAACTGCATATGGATATGTAAATGATTTTATTGCAAATGTTTATAATTCTCAAAAATTACCATATGCACAAAAAAGATGATGAGCTGTTAATTGTATGAATGTAAAAAGAACAACTGGTCAACATCCTGGAGGAATTGTGATAGTACCACAAGAAAAAACAGTTTTTGATTTTACTCCATATAATTATCCAGCAGATGATGATACAAGTGATTGATATACAACTCATTTTGATTTTGAAAACATTCATGATAATCTTTTAAAATTTGATATTTTAGGACATGATGATCCAACAGTTTTAAAGTATTTAAAAGATATTACTAATATTGATCCTAGAACTATTCCTACAAATGATGAAAAAGTAATTAGTTTATTTACTAGTTTAAATGCTTTAGATTTAGATACTAGCATTATTAAATATAAAGAAAAGAATGCAGCTTTAGGTTTACCTGAATTTGGTACAAGATTTGTAAGAGAAATGTTAAATGAAGCTAAACCTGAAAACTTTAGTGATTTAATTAGAATTTCAGGATTATCTCATGGTACAGATGTATGAGCAAATAATCAACAAATTCAAGTTAAAGAAGGTAAAAAGTTGAATGAATTAGTTACTTGTAGAGATGATATTATGACTTTTTTATCTTCTTTAAATATTGAACCTAAAACTGCATTTAAGATTATGGAAGATATTAGAAAAGG
>JAGBPV010000057.1 GCA_017633195.1 bacterium | reverse complement strand
TTATTTTTAGTTTCATATTAAGATTGCTAACAAAGACAAATATATTAAAATTAATGTTTGTTAAACAATTTGTTTTTATTTTACATTAAAGCTTATTAATGAAATAATATAAACTTATTTTACTCATTCTTCGAGAATAATTTTCTTATTAAATAAATCTTTCATTATATTAATAAGTTGTTCTATTAATTATTTTCATTATTTAAAGAGCCAAAATAATAACCATTATTTCATGTGACTATAAGTTCATAAAAAGGAGCAGATATTGTTCTATAAATAGAATGAGAATTAGTTTGATATAATACTTTATCAACACAAATTGGCTGTGAATTTGAATAAGAAATAATTTTTTGTAAAAAATTAATATTATCTTTTTGATTTTGCAACATATTTTGTCAATCTTTTATACTGGATAAATCATATAAAGCACGATTTTCAAAAAGACTAGCTGTCAAAATAATATTGCCTGTATTTGCAACTTGTAAGGCACCAAAACATTGATGAAAAAAATAATTTTCTTCTGAATGTCAACAAATAGTAGGAGTGAATGAAATATTGCTTATATTAATATAATATTCACCTTCACCAATAAGATACATGGTTTTAGTATTATCGTTCATTAAATATGTAGTTTTATTTACATTAAAACTTAAATTAACATTCTTATTATTAAATGAAATTTGTATTTTTGTAATTTGTGTCTTAGTATTTATAGAATAATTAATATCATTAATTGTTGTTGTAAAATTCTCAGTATTAGATCAAATAGAAAAAGAAAAATAACCATTTAAACCAGTAGCAGATAATATATTATTAGACAAATAGGATTGTATAGCATCATAAACAATATTTTCATATTGTGTTTGTGTACTAGTTAAATTATTAAACGTTGAAGTTCAATTACTTAATGCATCACTATAAGATGTATAAGGTTTATTAGTTGTAGGATCATTAATAATATTTGTACTTAAATCAGTATATGGAATAATGAACTTTGTATTAGGATTTGATAAAGTTTGACCTTCTTGATTAACGTTAACTTCAGAATTAGAACCAGAATTATTATTAGAAGTATCATTATCATTACTACAAGATATAACACTTCCTATAGTAATTGCAGATATAGTAGTTATGCCTAATAATCCTAAGATTAATTTAATTGATTTTTTCATAATTTTGCTCTTTTTTAGATAAATATTATTTAGATTTTATCTTTTTTTTTTTTTTTAACAAAACCAAAAATTTAACATAAAAAAATAGTGCAATTAACTTCTAAAAGAATTTATTACACTATCATATATATCAATGAATTTAATTAATTAACGTTTAGTAAATTGTGGACTTACTCTAGCACCATAATGTCCAAATTTCTTACGTTCTTTGCTTCTTGCATCTCTTGTTAATAGTTTTTGAAGTTTAAGTTTCTTTCTTAATTCTTCATCATATTCTAATAATGCTCTAGCAATTCCTAATCTAATTGCACCAGCTTGACCAGTGAATCCTCCACCTTGAACTTTAACAAAAATATCAAAAGTCTTAAGATTATTTGTTAAAGTTAATGGAAGTTGCATATCTTGAATTACTAATGCATTAGGAAAATAATCTTCAGGAGTTCTATTATTAATAAAAGTCTTTCCTGTTCCTGGTACTAATTTAACTCTTGCAATGGAAGATTTTCTTCTTCCTAATCCTTTATATTCATTCTTATTCATAATTAATAATTACCTAGTTACTCTTTGCTTCTTTTTTAACCATTTTATCTTTAAATTCATAAGGAATTGGTTGTTGTGCTAATTTATTGTGTTCTTCATTTTTGAAGATATATAGTTTTTTTAATAATGCTCTTGATAATTTATTCTTAGGAAGCATACCTCATACACTTCTTCTTAATAATTCATTAGAATAATGTTCTAACATGGTTTTTCCATTTCTAGCTCTTAAACCAGTTTTAATATAACCTGAATGGTTATATCAAATTTCATTTTCTTCTTTATGACCAGTTAAAACAATCTTATCACTATTTATAACAACTACAAAGTCTCCACAATCTTGATTTGGAGTAAAAATTGGTTTTCTTTTACCTCTTAATAAATCAGCTATTTCTACTGCAAGTCTACCTAATGGAATATTAGAAGCATCAATTAAATATCATTTTCTTTGTGCAGCAGCTTTTTGTTTATTTAATACTGTTGTATTTTGCATTTTAAACTATATCTCCAAATAAAATATTCATAAAATAATATAAATTATACTACTTTAAATTAAGAAAATGAAATTAATATTCTTCATTATAAGCTTTTTTACCTGCTTGAAGAATTTGTTCTCTTGTTTTTAATCCTGTACCAGCAGGAATTAAATTTCCTAAAATAACATTTTCTTTTAATCCTAATAGTGGATCAATTTGTGCTTTAACTGCAGCATCAGTAAGAATTTTCTTTGTTCCTTGGAAACTTGCAGCAGATAAGAAACTATCAGTTTTTGATGGAACATCATCAATACTAAATACTAAATTAATTGCTGTTGGCAAGGTTTGATTTTTCTTATATAGAACCTTACATACATTATAAAATTCATTAATTGTTGTAACTTGACCAATAAAGTAACTACTATCTCCAGGATTTTGAATTTGAACTTTATTTGTTAATTGACGAATAATAATTTCAATATAACGATCAGAAATTTCAATACCTTGTAATCTATAAACCTTTTGAACTTCTTTTAAGATATATTCTCTAACTTTTTCAATACCAGCAACTTTTAATAATTCTCTAATATCAATTACACCATCAAACACTTTATCTCCAAATGAAATATGTTGACCTTTTGTAACTCTTAAAGGTCCACCATTTGAAGCAAATGTTCGATCATAAACAACTTCATCAGTAACACCTTTAATTGTAACTTCAATACCAGTTGTAGTAGTTTCAATTTTTGTAACTTGGCCTTCAATTTCACTAATAAGTGCTTTTTCTCATGGCTTTGGTGGAATTACATCTAATAATTGTTTTAAACGTTCAAAACCTTGTGTAATATTGCTTCCACCAGCAACTCCTCCTGTATGGAAAGTTCTCATAGTTAATTGAGTACCAGGTTCACCAATTGATTGAGCAGCAATAACTCCAATAGCTTCACCAACTTCAATTGGATGTTTAGTTGTTAAGTCATTACCAAAACACTTTTGACAAATTCCATGTTCTAATTTACATGCTAAAACACTTCTTATTTCAACTTCTTCAATTCCAGCATCAATAATTTGTTTTGCTTGTTTATTACTAATAATTTCACTAGCAGCAACAATTACTTCATTAGTTTTTGGATTAATAATATCTTTTGCAGCAAATCTATCTGAAATTCTATCAAATAAATCTTCAATTAATGTGCCTTCTTTTTTATCAACTATTTTACTTACAATCAATCCTTCTTTTGTACCACAATCAATGGTATGAATCACAATTTCTTGTGCAGCATCTACAAGTTTTCTAGTCATATATCCTGACTTAGAAGTTTTCATAGCAATATCAGCCATACCTTTTCTAGCACCATATGATGAATTAAAGTATTCACTAACAGTTAATCCTTCAATAAAAGAGTGTTTAATTGGAATTTCAATAGTATCACGAATAACCTTATTTTCAGTTTTTTGGTCATAGTTATAAGATTTAGACATTAATCCTCTCATTCCTGATAATTGGGTGAAGTTAGAAATGTTTCCTCTTGCTCCACTATTAGCCATTCTTACAATTGAGTTGTCTTGATATTTTGGTTCACTAATTAGTTTTTTAATATCATCAGATACTTTATCTTTAACATCAGTTCATAATCTAATAACCTTACTATATCTTTCATCATCAGTTAATGCTCCATCTAAATAATATTCTTGCAGCATTTGAACTTTTTTGTCAGCTTCATCAAAATATTGTTGTTTTTTATCATATGAAGGCACATCAAAAATTGAAACTGTTGTGCTTGATTTTGTTGAATATTTAAAACCAATAGCTTTAATTTGATCTAGAATTTTTGCAACTTCATTCAAAGGATATTGATAATATAAAATATCAATAATTTCACTTAAGCATTTCTTATCAAATGGTTTTAAAAGTTCATGCTTTCTTATTGCTTCTCTAAAATTTTCATTGTAAGGAATAATAAGATTTTCATCAAAAGTAATAAATGAGCCAATTTTATTTAAATAATTCATGTCTTTTGGTAAAGCTGAATTAAAAATAATTTTACCAACTGTGGTTAGAATTAATCCTTGTCTTGGAAAAGTCTTTTCTTTATAAGCACTTGTTGGAATTCCAATTAATGCTTGTAAGTCAACTTTCTTTAAATAATAAGCATTTGCTGCTTCATCAGGTGTTGCAAAAATTGAACCTTCACCTTTTAGATTCTTTTTTTCAATTGTTAAATAATAATTACCAAGAATCATATCTTGAGTTGGTGTAACAATTGGTTTACCATCTTTTGGACCTAAAATATGCTTTGATGCAAGCATGATACTTCTAGCTTCTGCAACTGCTTCATCAGTTAAAGGTAAATGTACAGCCATTTGGTCTCCATCAAAGTCAGCATTAAAAGCAGTTGTTACTAATGGGTGAAGTTGAATAGCTTTACCATTAGTAATCTTTGGTTCAAATGCTTGAATACCTAATCTGTGTAAAGTTGGAGCACGATTTAATAATACTGGTCTATCCTTAATAACTCTTTCTAAAATAGGTCAAATTTTATCATCTTGTTTTAAGATTAATTTTTCAGCATTTCTAATATTTGTAGCAATTGGTTTAATTTCTTTACCAAATTCATCAGTATTTCTTATTAATTCTCTAATAATAAATGGTTTAAATAATTTTAATAAGATAATTGCTGGAATACCAACTTCATACATCTTTAACTCTGGTCCAATAACAATAACACTTCTACCAGAATAATCAACTCTTTTTCCCAACAAGTTTTGTCTAAACAATCCTTGTTTTCCTTTTAAGTGATCACTTAAAGATTTTAATGGTCTTCTATCTTTTCCTAAACTTGGTTTTTTTCTTGATGAATTATCAAATAATGCATCAACTGCATCTTGCAACATTCTTTTTTCATTATTAACAATAATAGCAGGAGCATGACATTGAATCATCTTTTTTAAACGTTCATTTCTGATAATAATTTTGTGATAAAAACTATTAATATCACTAGTAGTAAATCTTCCACCATCTAATTGAATAATTGGTCTAGTTTCAGGAGGAGTTACTGGGATATAATTCATTACCATTCATTCAGGTTTATTTGCTGATTCTTTAAATCATTTAAAACAAGCAAGTCTTCTTAATAGTCTTTTTGCTTGAGAACTATTAGTATCTGTTGTTGTTAACTCTTCTTTAATATCTTCTAAACCTTTTTCTAAATCAATTTCTTTTAATAGATATTGAATAGCTTCAGCACCTATTCCAAATTTAATACCAGTATACTTAGTAATAAAATTAAAAACTTCTTCAATACTAAAAGGCATACTTGAATTTTTTAAGTAATTGAAGTAATGTACACTTCTCATATAATCAATTGATTCTTTATCTTCAATTGATTTAGTAATTGATTGCAACAGTTTTCTTAATTTTTGTCTACTTGATTTCATTTGTGACTTACTTGCTAAGTCTACAATTTCTTTATATTTTAAAATACCATCATTAAATTCTTTTTTACCAGGATTTAAAACAATATAATTTACAAAATAAATTACTTGGTT
>JAGBPV010000011.1 GCA_017633195.1 bacterium | reverse complement strand
ATTAATAAATAAATTTTTGGTGAAACAATTATTAAACAAATACTTGCTAAAATAATGGTAATACTTTCAACAAAAAAAACTAATGCACTATTATCATGAGCAAGTAAACTAAATTCTATGCCTGGATTTCCAATTGGTTGAACACTAATTAATCCATTACTTGCAGCAATAACTTCATCTGGCGAAATTCTTAATGCTCAGTATTGTAAATGTAAACTAATTGGAATAAGAATACAAGCACAAATTAAAAATACAATTGCTTTAATAAGAATTGCTTTTCAATTTAATGATTCTTTAATTATTATTTGGAATCATTGTTTAAATTTCAAATCATTTTCATTAAAATAAATTCTTTTTTTAAAAAATCATTTTGTATTAACTTTATTTTTCATTTCTTATTTCTTTTTGGTGTTTATTAATATTTTCTTGGTTTAAATCATCTTTACCAACTTGAAAGATTCTTTCTTTCTTTTTTAGTAATCTAGTAATATTTTGTTTATGCTTAATAATTACTAAAATCATTGATAAAAATAAAATAATACTTGATCCTAATACATTAAAGTATGTTAGTGTGCTTAATTCTAAGATATTGTGAAAATAAATATAATGTTCATTAATAAATTGTAAATAATAATAATTTAATCAAGGTATAAAACATAAAGTTCCTACACATCCAGCAGAAATTAATGAACTTAAAGATACAATTCTAAATCCCAAAAAAATAATTATTAAAATAACACTTACAACTAAAAATAAACTTGGGCTTATTGCTAAAATAACTCCCCCACTAGTTCCAACTCCTTTTCCACCCTTAAATTTAATAAAAATGCTAAAACAATGTCCAAGAATTGCAAAAAAACTTGAGATGTATGCAATTGTAAATAAGTGACTAAAAAATTGCTGGTTATATTGAATTAATAAATGAAATATCAGAACACTAAATAAAACTGCAATATATCCTTTAATAAAATCAAAAAATAAAGTAAGTGCACCTAATTTGCCTGAAGTGTTTCTAGTAACATTGGTTGCACCAATTCCACCACTTCCTAATTTAGTAATATCTACATGTTTTGTTTTAGCAATAATGAGTCCAAAAGGAATACTTCCTAACAAATAGGGAATTATTATAAAAAATAAGATTGATAAAAAAAATAAAAAACCTAGCATAATCTATTAATTAATAGCACATATTATATAATAAATCATAATTCTAAATTATGTATGAGTCCACAATAATAGGTTGCAGTATTGCAATCATCATTCTAATAGCATTTTATGCTTACTTTAGTGCACTTGAAAGTGCAATTACTTTAGTTGATAAGTCTTCGTGACTTACAAAATCAGCTAAAAAAAATACAAAAAAATATAAATTAGGTCTTTATTTTATTAATCACTATTTAATGAGTTTGAATACAGTATTGATTTCTCAAACTTTATTAAGTGTTGGTGCTACTGCTTTATCAACAGTTTTATTTACAGAAGTTGGATTAATAATTGGTTTAAATTCTGCTGAAAGTTTTGGAGCAGGAATATCTAGTGGAATAATAACAATCTTATTTTTAATTATAGGTGATAGTATTCCTAAAACTTTAGCAAAAAATAACCCATTTAAAATTTTTAATAATTCAATTTTTTTATTTATCTTTTTTTATTATTTATTTTATTTATTTAGTTATTTGTTAACTAAATTAGTTCATTATAAAAATAATGTAAGTGCAACACAAGAGCAATTAAAAAATCTTGTAAAAATTATGAATGATGAAGGTGTAATTGATGATGAAGCTGAATCATTAATTAAAAGATCAATTAATTTTAGTAATATATATGTCAAAGACATTATTGAAAGCAAGAGCAGAATCACTCATATTCATGATAATTTTAATTATTATGATGTATATGAAACTTTTATAAAATGTAGATATTCAAGAATTCCAGTATTAGATGAAGATAACAAGATTGTAGGAATAGCATTATTAAAACTTTTTTTAGATTATTTAGATCCAAAAAATGATGAAAAAAATGTAGAAAACTTTGAAGTTAGTGACATTATGGAAGCACCATTAATTGTTTCAAAGGATGAAAAAATAGATGATGCTTTAAGAAAAATGCAAATGCAAAGAATGCATATTGCAATTGTTATTAATAATTATGAAAATCAAATATATGAAGGAATTATTACTTTTGAAGATATTATAGAAGAGATTTTTGGTCCAGTTTATGATGAAACAGAAAATGATATTATTCCTTATGAACAAATTGATGATAATACTTGAAAAGTATCAAGCAATACAAATATGTATTTATTTTTAAAAAATCACTTCCACTTAAAGTATAAAATTAATCATAATTTAACAATTTATCAATTTATTAAAGAACAACTAAGACAAAATAAGAAGATTAAAAGAAATCAATTTGAGTGACAAGATAAATATATTATTATTACTTGAACAAAATCTTTAAGAACTAAGAAACTTTATTTTGCAATTAAGAAGAAAGATTTGCATGATGAAGAAGTAGATGATAGTTCATTAACAGAAATTTTGTTTATTAATAATGAATTTAAACAAAAGTTAAAAGATAATGCAGATATTGAAATTAGTGTAAAAGAAGAACCCATTAGTGATAATAATGAAAAAAATTAGATACTTTTAAATATCATATTCAATTAATTTAATTCAATCATTTTTATTTTGAATATAAATTAAATTTTCAATAACATCATCATTTTTTTTAACAGTATAATTAAAAATTTTTGGATTAGATTTATTTAATT
>JAGBPV010000056.1 GCA_017633195.1 bacterium | reverse complement strand
TCATACATTTTTCGGATTAGAAGATTCATATATTTTGAATAAATCAATTCAATCATTTGGTTTTAAATGCTTAGACATTAATAAACAATATTCCTTTCATTAGATAATTACTTTTTGCGTAATTCCAATGTCCATGTTTAATAAGCACCATTTTTTAATATTTTTAAACAATATTCATCAACTTTAAAGAAATAATAGTATAAAAATTTGATATTAAATTTATTATGGTAATTATCATTTAAATTTAATATTGTAAATTGTTGGTTAGCAATAGAATCAACAGTAATTAAAGCATGTACACCAATTGTTGCAGTTGTTGCTATTATTAAATAGTTTGCTTTATTTATTTTTCCTCTAATTGCTGCTGGTGTTACATGTCTTATTGAATTATTTAATACTTGTCCATTTTCTCTAATATCATCAAGTCTAAACCAAGGAATTATTCCATTTTCTCAAAATGTTTTTTCTTTGGTTGATGGAGTATAACCATTTTTTATGTCAAATATATCATTTAATTTAACAACTTCAACTCCATCAGGACATAATTTATTAATTAGTTCTTCTATCTTACTCATATAAAACCAGCTTTTTCTTTAAATATTATTTTTCAGTTAATTCACATTCATTTAAATAAAATAATTTTTCTAATTCTAAAGCAACTCCATCTTCATGATTAGGAACTCTAGTAATGTATTTACTTGCTAATTTAGCACTCATATTACCATTTTTCATAGCATAACTATACCCAGCTTTATTTAGCATAGGAACATCATTATTACTATCACCAAAAACAATACAGTTTTCTAATTTAACTCCATAATAACTACTAAAGAACTTCAATGCAGTTTGTTTACTTGCAAAGATACTTGAAATTGATACTACAATTTCTTTTGTATCTTTTAATTCTCAACTAATTACACTTAATGTTCCAGCAATATCTCTAATTCTATTTGTAATTTCATCAACGTTTTTATCATCATGTAAAACAAATAATAAAGCATATAAATCATTATTAACTTCATCAATACTTGCATCATAATTAACATCTACTTGATTAGCTTTGATATCATCTTGTCTAAAACCTAAAAAAGTTAATAATTCTTTGTTTTTGTCAATGTCAATATTTTTAGAGCGATTAATAAACATACATTCTTTAGTAGTTTCAACAATTGCTAATTCAACTTTGTCCATAATTTTTTTAGTATTAAAGATTTCTAATAAGATATCTTTACTAAAACTAAAATGTAAAGGAGCAAAGTTTTTATTACTAGGATTACTAATTAATGATCCATCTAAATTAGACATTAAAGTATTTAAACCTAATTCTTCATAATATTTTTTTGCACTACTAATTGTTCTTCCTGTAGCAATACAAAAAATATTTCCCATTTTAATGATTTTTTTTACTGTTTGTTTTGTTCTTGGTGTTAATTCACTATTGTGATCTAATAATGTTCCATCAAGATCACAAACTATTAAATATTTGTTAGCTTCATTACTTTCTTTTTTGATTCTCATATTTTATTGTTTTCCTTTGACATATTTTTGAAATAGCATATAACTTATAACTAAACTAGATAAAGCAATTTCATGCTGTTTAAAAATAAGATCAGCAAATTCTTCTTCTTTATATCATTTGTTTTCACTAATAAGTTCATAATAACTACCATCAGTTAAAGGAGTAGTTATTTCTTTATTAGTTACATCAAAAATATAAATTGTTACAATTTCATTCATTTGAGTTGTAGCAATATATCTATATTCAACAATTGGAGTTAAATCAAATGGATTAATTATTCCAACTTCTTCTTCTAATTCTCTTTGAGCTGTATATAAATAAGTTTCATTATCTTCTAAACTACCAGTAACTAAACAAGGAATTTTCTTTTCTTTGTCTTCTTCATAAACAGCTAAAATTGGTTGGTAATGCACTAATAATTGATATTCATCATTAATTTTCTTAAAGCATAAACAAGCAACACTATCTTTGTTTTTTCTTTGTGCATAAACAAATTCTTTATCATTTTCATATAAAGTAATTCAATTAGCATCATAAAGTACTTTATCTTTCATTATTTTAATCCTTCGTTTTTTGTATTTATTTTATTTAAAATATGATTTCTTATCATAAATTTTGTTTCATAAACTTTAACTAATTTATTAAAGAAATCAAATTTTTCATAATGCATATTTTGAATTCTGATTGAACTTAAATAACTTTTTAAACTTCACCCACCAATAACTGTTCTTTTAAGTTCTAAATCACTATATCTTTCATTAAAAAGATTTTTATTTTTTAATTGTTCATAAATAAAAATGTTTCTTTTATTTTGTTTATTCTTTTCTATTTGATTAAAATTTTCATAAAGTTTTTCATCATTATTAAAAAGTTTTAAATCTGGATCTAAATAACTAAAAGATTCATCTAAATTTAAAATCTTCTTAATTTTTAAGATTTTTGCATTAAAAGTTATTCTTAATTCAATTGGATCATGATAATCAATCTTTTTTGGTTGTAAACTTTGTTGATAACTATAATCAATATCAACAAACTTTTCAAATTGATCATAATGAACATGTTCTAAAGATCTTAAATATTCTTTATACAATTTACAAGCATCAAAATATTCTTGAAGTTTTTTAAAAAACATTTTTAATTAATAAAACTTTCTATTTATTTTTTAAATATTTTAATATAATTTATTTATTATATTTTTAATTAATAATTAAGGAAATGATTATGAATGCAAAAAATAGTGTCCAATTACAATGTACAGAATGTAAAAATATTAACTATATAACAAACAAAAATGTAAAGAAAAAACAAGAAAAATTAGATTTGAATAAGTATTGTAAAACTTGTAAAAAAACAATTAGTCATAAAGAAACTAAGAAGAAATAATTTATGGATAAAAAAGATCTAGTTTTATTAGATGTTAAAAATTTAAAAGCAGATGCAGCAATTATTAATAATGAATTTAATCGTTATTGATATACTGATTTTTATTCAAGTGCAGGATTTGTTATTATTCATGAAACTAAAAGTATTTTATTAATTGATAATAGATATTTTGAAGCAGCAAAGAAGAAAGTTAAAAATTGTGAAGTTAGATTATTTAAAAATTATAATGATCTAAGTGATGTTTTTAATGAATTAAACATTAAAACATTAGTGGTTGAAGAAGAATACACAACTTTAGAACTTTTAAATAAATTACAAGAATTAGGTTGTAAAACAGTTGGTGCTTTAAGCAGAAAATGAAGAATAGTTAAAGATAATAAAGCACTTAAAGCATTAAAAAAAGCAGCAGAAATAGCAGCAGCAAGTATTGAATGAATTAGAAAGCAAAAAATCATTGGTAAAACTGAAAAAGAAGTTGCAAAGATGATTGCTATTCATATGTTAGAACTTGGTGCTACTTCAAATTCATTTGATTTAATTGTTGCTACAGGAAAAAATGGAGCAGTTCCACATCACTCTCCTGATGATACAATTTTAGAATCTGGTAGTTTAGTTACTGTAGATATTGGATGTATGTATGATCATTATGCAAGTGATATTACAAGAACTTTTGCTTTAGGTAAAAAACTAAAAGATAAAAGACTTGAAGTTTTATATAATACAGTTTTAGAAGCAAATTTAAAAGGTATTAATGCAGCAAAAGCAAATGTAACTGGTGAAGAAGTTGATAAAGTATGTAGAGATTATATTGATGCATTTCCTGAATATAAAGGATATTTTACTCATTCAACTGGACATGGTGTTGGATTAGAAGTTCATGAATTACCATATGTTTCACCAAGAGCTAAAAATGTTTTAGAAGTTCATGAAGTTTGCACAGTTGAACCAGGGATTTATATTCCAGGGCTTGGTGGAGCAAGAGTAGAAGATACTTTAATTATTCAAAAAAATAAATCTGTTGTAATTACTGATTTAGCAAAAAAGAATTTATATAATGAATAAAAATTTCATTAATATTTAATAATAAAACATAAAAATATTAATTAATATGCAACAACTAAATAACTAAGTTATTGCATTTTTAATGTTTAAGTTAAGTAATTAATTAAAAAGTATACATGAATATAATTATTGCAAATATTAAATATGAATTAAGACAAAAATTGTTTTTATTTAATTATCACAAAAAATACTTATTAGTTAAAACCAGTTTATATGTTTTTAAGTCAATTAGATTTTAAATAAATTAACAAAATACTTAAAACGTAAAAAGTACATTTAATAAAAAAATAAAAAGATAAAAAGATTGAATACATATTATCTTTTTGTAATATTAATTATTCAAAAGTTCTAATTCTTTTTTAATGGTTGGACAAGATTCGATTCTTGTAAGTCTATTTTTAATGTCTTTAACATCTTTTTCTAATACATCTAGTCTAGCTTCAACCTTGTCAAGTCTTTCTTCTACTTTATCCAGTCTTTTTTCTATTTTATCTAATCTTACTTCAATTTGATCTAATCTTTGTTCAATTATTGATAGTCTTTGATTAAAATCATTAAATTGACCAAAAAATTTTGCTTCAAAATTTTGTGTTCAAGTATAAAATTCTTCTCTATTCATTTGCTTTTTTGTTTCAACTTCCTTTTCTTCTTTTAATCTTAATTCTAATAAAACTCTTATTAAATTCTTTTCAATTTCATCAATCTGCATTTCAGATTGTTCATTAATTGTTTTCTTTAATAAATTATTGATTACTTTTTTATCTAATACTATAAAACATTAAACATTGACATGAGATTTCGATGAAAAGTCAAATTTCATGTTTTTTACTATTATAAATGATTTCTATATTATATAGATGTCATTCAATTCAATTTTTCTTGAATTCTTATATTATTGTAATGATGAATGAAATCATCAATTTCATTTTCCAATTTGTTGAATGTTATTTGCTTAATCTTTAATTTATATATAAGTTCAGTTTTTAAAATACTAAATCAGAATAGATGTGAATATTTAATTTGGACAAAAATAACTTTAAATAAAAAAAGATTATGGTGCATTTATGTCAAAATAGAATGTTCACGTCTAGTTTATAAAAAAAATAAAAAGATAATAAGGTTGAATACATATTATCTTTTTTTAATATTAATTAATTATTCAAAAGTTCTAATTCTTTTTTAATTGTTGGACAAGATTCAATTCTTGTAAGTCTATTTTTAATGTCTTTAACATCTTTTTCTAATACATCTAGTCTAACTTCAACTCTATCAAGTCTTTCTTCAACCTTATCAAGCCTTTTTTCGACTTTATCAAGCCTTTTTTCGACTTTATCAAGTCTTTCTTCTACTTTATCCAGTCTTTTTTCAACTTTATCTAGTCTTTGCTCAACTTTGTCTAATCTTTCTTCTACTTTATCAAGTCTTTTTTCGATTTTATCTAATCTTACTTCAATTTGATCTAATCTTTGTTCAATTGTTGATAGTCTTTGATTAAAATCATTAAATTGACCAAAAAATTTTGCTTCAAAATTTTGTGTTCAAGTATAAAATTCTTCTCTATTCATTTGCTTTTTTGTTTCAACCTCCTTTTCTTCTTTTAATCTTAATTCTAATACAACTCTTATTAAATTCTTTTCAACTTCATCAATCTGCATTTCAGATTGTTCACTAATTGCTTTCTTTAATAAATTATTGATTACTTTTTTATCTAATACTATAAAACATTCTCCCCTTTTATTTATTTTTTCATATTCTTATTTAAAACTTTTATTCATATATTTATATTTTAAAAGATTAAAATCTATATTTTTTGAATTATTAATTTAAACAAAAATATTTAGTTATTTATCTTAATTAATATTAAAGCTTTTCAAATTTAATTACTATAGGTTAAATTATTGATGTTTTATATATAATAAGTTAATTATATTTATTAGGATTTGTTATTATTGTTTTAAAATAATCAACAAATAAATTGATATTTTTGTATAATTTTATTCCTATACTAAAGTTACTTTATATGCAAATAAACAATCAAGTCATTTTGAAATCATTGATCTAATAAAAGAATTATTTTAGACATTATTTTTTTGATTAAATTTTATATTTCTTCTTTTTTGTTTTTCTAGATTTTTTAATAAGAATAATATCTTAATAATCTTTATGATATTTTTTTATTAATAAACTTAAAGTTCTAATAATTGAATTTAATACAATTTATATAATATCTTTAAACTTGTATTAATTAATAATCAAGAAAAACTTTTTTATAATTTATCATTAAAAATACTTTATATTTAATTTATTATTTAGTAATGTTTATAAAAAGTTATTAGGTCAGAATCAATATTAGTAAAGTTAATTAATTTAGAATTCATTTTATTTACAAATAAATTAGTATATGTTGCAGCATTATTATCATATGGTACTACTCATGGACTTGGTAATGAAAAAGCATTTTGTCCTGTTCCAAAATTAGTACAAATATAACCATCATATTGAGTAACAATACTACTTCCTCAAGTACTTGAAACACTTGTTAACTTTGAAGCTGTACCAATTGCTAAACCAAATGGAATAGGTAAATTTGGAGAAACAACTGAACCATTAAAAGCATCTGTATTATTTTGTAATGTTAAAGCAGTTTGATTAATTGGTAATTCAATGTTTCCATTTGTATAAGTAATACTACTTAAATTATATGGTAATGTTCAAGTAAATATATATCCTTGTTGGACATTATTGGTTTCAGTTGTTCCCCAAGTATTTCCTTCTCATTGTGTAAATTGAATATCGGCATTTGATGTAGCAGTAATTGTTAATCATTCATCATTTGCTAAAGTACCTAAAGCAGAATCATCAGAACTTGGTAGTTTGGTAAATGATACTTTAATATCACTAAAATCAGTTGATGGACTTAAAATTTTTACTCCTTGTGTATTTTGTTGAACGAAATTTGTAAACGATGTATTAGGTTGTGTGCTGCTAGAAGAAGATGTTGATTGTATATCTTCATTACCTTGATTTGCTCAGTTTTCAATGTATTTTTCTAAAGCTTGTTCATAGTTACTTAAATTACTTTGAACAGTTAAAGAGTATGTTGATGTAGAATAAGGAGTAAAATTATCTGTAAATAAAATTTTTGCATAGATATTATATTTTCCAGTTTGAGTTAATAAAGAAGTATTAAAAGTATATGATAATGAATTAGTATATGAATATTGTTTTGTAGTTGCATCATAAGTTGCAAATGTTAATTGTCCATCATGAAATAATATATCTTCTTCAATTGGACTTTTTAGATCTGAAATACTTGTATCATTAGTGTTTTCATAATATCATTCAATTTTTGCTGGAATAAAGTATTGATTACTATTAGCATATTGATATTGAGTATGTTCAATTAATGATTGTAATTGGTTTTGTTCTGATGAATTTAAAGTATAAGTAACATTTTGTCCAAGAGTAATTGTGTTACTTGGTGTAGTTAAACTAAATGTTGAAGTAAAATCTGCAGCAGTATTAATGGTGTTTGAAACAATATATTGAAGATTAGTTTCAGGATTAAAACTAGTAGGTACATTTTTATCACTAAAAACAACTAAACGAAATGATACTGAATACATTGGAATTGCTGCATATTCATATGGAGTATATACACTTGAAGCATCACCAAGATTTGTTCATGTACTGTTAGATGCTAAACCTCCTAAAATAACTGAATTACTTTTATATTGTCATTGATAATATGTTGTTCCACTATCATCATCATTTAAAGTTATTGCACTGTTATTTGAGGTTTGAATATTATATGAAGTATTTGAAGTTAAATCATATGATGAATTATTTGTATTTTCTTCAACACCTTGAACTGTAATAGTAGCTGTACCAAGACTTGTAACTGTAACTGTACATGGATTTGTAGTAATTGTTGCACCACTTGAAGTTGTAATAACTGCTATATATGTTAATTGACTACCAGCAGTTACAAAGGTTGCAGCAGGCAAAGAATAAGAAGCAGTATTATTATTGTTGTTAACTGTTATATCTGCATTTGTAAGTGTTTCATCTTGACCTTGAGCAACTTCTTCTTCTCATTGAACTTTATCTCCATTACTTAAACCAGTTACTTGTAATGTGACATTACTTGAACCTTCTAGAACAGACGTTACTGGAACATCATTATAATATATTCCTGCTATATATCCATTGTTAGTATTTGCATATGCAAAAGTTTTTGTTATATTTTGTGATTGTATTATTGTTTCACCATCTAAAGTTAGTTGATTTGCTTGATTATTATTTAAAGTAGTTGGATTTATTCAAAAAGTTACATTCATTGTTGTATAATTTCCTGAACTATCAGTAACGTTTAATAATTCATCAAGTGTACTTTTGTTAAAAGTAATTATAAAATCTTGTCCACTAGTTTTTATACTATAAATATTAGATAAACTGATTGTACCTTCGTTAGGGATTGTAACAGTTGTAGAAGTTATTTTAAGTGTTGTATTATTAATGTCTATAGTAATATTTAAATCTTGTGCAGTTAATTCATCAAACATACAAGAACCAAGATCTTCATTGGGAGTTAAAGTAATTTGTGGAGTATTTGAATTAAATAATTGACTACTTCCAATTTGTAAATATGGTTTTGTTGCTAAATATTGATAATTAATAACTTGTGAAGAAACAGTATCATTTATTAATAATTCCAATGAATTATAACCATTAAAATCACTAACAGGAATTGAAAATTCATTGTTACTTAAGTTTATTGAGATAGTATTACTAGATGTAGTATTGAAAAATTTAATTTGATATTTATTACTTGCATTATAACTAATTCCTGATATTTCAAAGTCTACTGTATTTGTATCAGTTGTAGCACCATTTCCTCAAACAACTAATTTTGATTGTTCAGCATTATAAACATAAGGTGAAGAACTAGTAGCATTACAAGAAAGTTCTGCAAGTACTACTGGTTTTTTAAATCCAATAATTGTAAATGTATTTGTTGATGAATTTGATGTTGAAGTTGTTGTTTTTGGAGTTAAATTAATACTATTATATGATAATTGTACTCCTGGAATTTGCATGTTTTCATTATCAGTTGAACTGATTGATGATGGTAGATATGCTACATTTAATCCATTGTCAATTTCACTTAATGTATATGATATTGCATCAATATTAAATGTTTCTTTACTATTTGCAATTTCAGTTTCTATTGCATTAATAATTGCAGTTTTTAATGAAGTTGTATCATTTTTAATTGCATTTGAAGCTGTAATAGTACTAAAACCAGATACTTCAATTTCTTGATTTAAGATTGAATCTAAAATTGTTGCAATTTGATGGTTTCTATTTGTAGTATTACCTTGTCCACCTGGATTGTATCCTGCTTGAGTAGATGATGCTTTAGTAAATCCTTCAACAATGAAATCACTATTAGATGATAAAGAAGAACTTGTAGTTGATGAACTAGAAGAACTAGAATTCTTTCAAGTTAATGAAATATCATTATATGTCAATGTCACACCCGGAATTTGTGCATTTTCATCATCTTGTAATGTGATAGTTTTAGGTAAACCAATTTCAATTCCTGCACAAATTTGATCTGCAGTATATGCAATTCCATCAATATCAAATGAAGAAGTACCAATTTCAGCCTTAATGGCACTAACAATTGCAGTTGTTAAATTATCACTGCTTGCATTATTTAAAGCATCTGCAGCCGTATATGAACTCATGGAATTATCACTACCAATATTTATAATTTGGTTCAATAAAGAATCTAATTTGCTTGCAATTTGATTATTATTGTTTGTTGCAATTTGATCTGCTGTTACACTGCTAAATCCTTTAACACTAAATGTATTTGATGTACCTGAACTAGAAGAAGCATTTGTTGAACTAGATTTTGGAGTTAAAGTAATACCATTATATGATAATGCTACACCTGGAATTATTCCATTTTCATCATCACTTTGACTAATTGAAGTTGGTAAAGAATTAACTTTTAATCCACTATCAATATCACTTAAAGGATATGAAATCCCATCTATATTAAATGTTTCTTCACTATTTGCAATTTCAGTTTCTATTGCACTAATAATTGCACTTTCTAATTTAGTTGCATCACTATTAATAGCATCTGCAGCACTAATATCACTAAAACCAGATACTTCAATTTCTTGACTTAAAATTGAATCTAAGTTTGTTGCAACTTGATTATTTCTATTATTGTTTGTTCCAATTTGATCTGCTGTTACATTACTAAATCCTTTAACAGTAAATGTATTTGATGTACTTGAACTAGAAGAAGCATTTGTTGAACCAGATTTTGGAGTTAAAGTAATACCATTATATGACAATGTCACACCTGGAATTATTCCAGCTTCATCATCATTTGGACTAATTGAAGTTGGTAAATAACTAACTTTTAATCCGTTATCAATATCACTTAAACTGTATGAAATACTATTAATAACAAAAGTTTTATTACTACTTGATATTTCATTTTCAATGCTTGTAATAATTGCGCTTTCTAATTTAGTTGCATCACTATTAATAGCATCTGCAGCACTAATAGTACTAAAATCAGATACTTCAATTTCTTGGTTTAAGATTGAATCTAATTTATTTGCAATGATTTGATTTATTTCACTATTTGTTATATTAACATTTACATTAATATAATTTGACGTTAAAGTTTTAACTTCATTATTACTATTTCAACTTACAACCAAATAATATGTACCACTATTTGTTAAATTCATTAATTTTAAACTATTATTTGTTTCACCATTAAGTTTAATAGTTTGTTTTTCATCATTAATTTCATATCATTGATATGTAAGATTTGTGATTTTATTATTATCGGTTAATGTTGATAAAGATGCATCAGAAAGTTTTAGTGTTACTGAACCATTATAATTAACTGTTACTTGATTATTATTTACATTATTTCCAGTAATTTCTAATTGTGCAACATTAATTATTAATGTTACTGGTTTGATATTAATTGTTTGATTTGAATTAGGAATTGTAAAACTAGTAGTAACAGAAATTGTATTAATACCAGGCTTTAAATTACTAATATCAATTGTATAATTGTTGTTATTGCTTATTTGTCCATTAATGGTTCATATAATTTTTGAATTAATGTCATTAAATATTTTTGTATCATAAAGAACATGATAAATTAGATTGTAACTTTTAGTATTATTAACATCATTAATCATACTAACTTGTTCTAGATTATTGTTAGTATTTTCATAAATAGCTGCACTAAATTTATTTGCATCAAATAAAGGAATAACTTTTATAGTATTTGATGTAGCTTCTTTAACACCATTTAC
>JAGBPV010000055.1 GCA_017633195.1 bacterium | reverse complement strand
TTTCTTTTTTGCTAAAATTTCTTCAACTTCTTCAAGTCTTCTTTTAGATTTTTCATCAGTTTCTTTTTTTAGTGCACTATCTTCAGTTTCTAAATGAATAATTTCATGATTTAAAGTATCTAAGTTTTCAGGTAGTGAATTCATGTCAGTTTTGATTTTAGCAGCAGCTTCATCAATTAAATCAATTGCTTTATCTGGTAAAAAACGATCATTAATATAACGATCAGACAGATTTACTGCAGCAACTAAAGCACTATCATGAATTTTAATTCCATGAAACAATTCTCATCTTTCTTTCAGACCTCTAAGAATAGTTAATGCTTCTGCTTTACTTGGCTCTTTTACAAAGATTTTGCTTAATCTTCTTTCTAAAGCTGTATCTTTTTCAATATATTGTCTATATTCATTTAAAGTAGTAGCACCAATTAACTTAATTTCTCCTCTAGCCATCATTGGTTTTAAAATGTTAGCAGCATCCATTCCCCCAGCTGCATTTTTTCCAGTACCAATAAGTTCGTGAATTTCATCAATAAACAAGATAATGTTTCCATTGCTTTTAACTTCTTCAATTAAACTAGTCACTCTCTTTTCAAATTGTCCTTGATAACTAGCTCCAGCAATTAAGCTAGCAACTGAAATTTCATAAATTTCTTTATTTTTTAATTCTTCAGGAACTTCTCCACGCACAATTCTAATTGCTAAACCTTCAACAATTGCAGTTTTACCAACTCCTGGTTCACCTATTAAAATTGGATTATTTTTACTTTTTCTAGAAATTACTTCAATAATTCTTCTAATTTCTTCATCTCTACCAATAACTGGATCGATCTTACCTTTTTTAACATCTTCATTTAGGTTTCTTCCATAGTTTTTTAAGATATTTGTATCTTTATTTGGCTCATAACTAAATTCCATATTATTAATTGCTCCTTTATAAAAATCCTTGTTAAATATATTATAAATCAAAAATAAAAAATTAGCACTCTAATTATAAGACTGCTAATTTTTAGATAATAAATAAGTTTCTAAAATAATACATGCACTAACTTTATCTTTATTTTTTTTAATACTTTTATGGTTTAATCCAACATCATACATATTTTGTTGTGCTACATAAGTTGTGTATTGTTCATTTACTAAAATAATTTCAAATTGTTTAAAAGTTTCTTTTAATTTTTTAATAAATTCTTCAACTTTTAAAGTGGTGTTATTTTTATTACCATTTAGTAACGTTGGATATCCTACAACAATTTTTTGTAATTCAAATTCATAATATTCAACAACTTTTTTTAACTTATTAATTAGTTCATCAATACTACTTGTAACAATATTAGATAAAGGACTAGCAAGAATTTGATTAAAATCTGTAATTGCTAATCCTGTTACTTTTGTACCATAATCAATTGCTAGAATTCTCATTATTTATAAAAGATTTGTTTTCAAATTGATTCATTAAATTTTTGGTTAGTTCCACCTTGAAAATAATTATCTTTTCCTCCGCTTTTACCATCAATTTTTAAATCAATTTCATTAACTAATTTTTTTAAATCAATTTGATTATTTATTAAATAAGTTTTATTTGCAGCAATAAAATATGAATATCCTTCTTCTAATTTATTAATGATTACTGTAATTTTGTTTAATTCATTTAAACTAGATCTTAAACTTGTTGCAATATTTTTTGGGTTTATATTATTTAAAACAATTAAATCTTTTGTTTCTTTAATTTGTTTTAATAAATTATTAATTTCTAATTCATTTTGTTGTTTTAAATGATCTTGTTCATATTGAATTAAACTTAAATTCAAATTATTAATTAATTTATTTGGTGCAATATCTTTATAATTTTTTACTTCATCTAAATTAGTTTGAAATTGTTTTTTATTACTTAATAAGAATGAAGAAATTGTTTTTTCATTTTGTTCATATAAATTATTTAATTCTTCTTTTAAATATTTAAAATAATTTAAATATCTACTAAATCCTTCAATTCTTCATGTTCCAGAACCTAAAGTACTATAGTTAGTAATTTTTAAGATTTCAAGTTCATAAGTATTGTGTGCATGAGTTCCACCACAAAGTTCTAAACTAACATCACCAATTTTAACTAATCTTAAAGTTTTTTGCTTAGAATAAACATCATTAAATTCCATAATAGCATGCATCTTTTGTGCTTGCATTAAATCAGTATGTAAAACTTGTACTAATAATCCTTGTTTAATGACTTTATTTGCTTCATCTTCAATCATTTGGATTTGATCATTACTTAATTTTTGTTCATAAGTAAAATCAAAACTGAACTTATCTTTAGATTTAAATGCTCCTGCTTGTTTAATTGAATCTGATATATAGGTTTTTAGCATTGCTTGAATTAAATGTACTGCTGTATGATTACATCTTAATAAACTTCTTGTTAATTCATTATGATGTACACTTACAATTTCATTTAGTTTTAAATATGCACTATCTAAATGGTGTAAATGTTGTAAATTTGGACCTTTAATAACATTATCAACTTTAAATTCATTAATATATCCTTCATCATGCAATTGTCCACCCCCAGTTGCATATAAACAAGTTTTATCTAAAACAACTCATCCACTTCCACTTAATATATCAATTGGGTAAAATTCATCATCAAATAAATATACAACTTTAGCATCATTTATATAATTTGTTTCATAATCAAACTCACTTTTTACATTAAGTTCTAATAAAAATTTATTTTGTTGTAATAATGCTTTAATCTGATTTTTATCTAAACCTTTTGAGATTTCTTGATGAGTTTTAAATAACTTTTCATAAG
>JAGBPV010000010.1 GCA_017633195.1 bacterium | reverse complement strand
TTGTTTTTTTCCAAGTAATCGATTAAATAAAGTAGATTTACCAACATTTGGTTTTCCAATAATTGCAACTTTAAACATATAAATTTATAATCAAAAAAATTATTAAAATAATTTTAAATAATATTTAGTATATTTTGATAATATTTTTTTGATTATTTCTTTAAGTTTAATCTTGTTTTGTAACTTTATTAATTAATAAATGAAATTAAGTCTTGTATTTAAAAAACATATTGAAATAATTTATATATAACAAATAACCTATTTTTAAATATAAAATTTAAATAGGTTTTAAGAATGAATTTTATGAATAAACTTTTAGAATTTAATAAAAATGAAGTTAAGTATTTTAAATTAAATGAAATTTGTGAAATAAAACGAGGAGAAAGAATAACAAAAAAGGATTTAACACAAAATGGATATCCTGTTATGTCTGGTGGAAAAACATTTTTTGGATATTATCATAAATATAATAGAAATGAAAATACAATTACTATTGCACAATATGGCACTGCTGGATATGTAAATTGAATTAGTGAAAAATTTTGAGCAAATGATGTTTGTTATTGCTTATTTCCAAATGAAAAAATACTAAATAATAAATTCTTATATTATGTTTTAAAAAATAAACAAGAACAAATTTATGAAGATGTGATTGAAGCAACTCCTGCACATTATCCAATTGAAGCATTAAAAAACATTGCCATTCCACTTCCTCCAATTGAAATCCAAAATGAAATTGTTCATATCTTGGACACTTTCACTGAACTTATCACTGAACTTATCACTGAACTTATCACTGAACTTAAACATAGAAAGATTCAATATCAATATTATCTTGATAACATCTTTCTATGTTTAAGTAATCCTGATAATGAGAAATGTAATACAAAATTTAGTAAATTAATAAAAGAATATTGTCCAAATGGTGTTAAATTTGTTAAAGTAAAAGAAATTGCTGAATTAAAAGGTGGGCAAACATTATTACAAAAAGATTTTATTAGTGGATCTGTGCCAATTGTAACTGGTGGAAAAGATGTTATTTCAACTCATAATATTCAGAATAGGAATGCTAATACTATAACTGTTTCTGCTAGAGGAGCATCAGCTGGCTTTGTAAATTTTTGAGATAAACCAATATTTCTATCTCATTTAGCATTTTCAGTTATTTCCAAAAATCCAATTTATATAACAAATAAATTTATATACTATTTTTTAAAAAGTAAGCAAGAAGAAATTTTAAAAAAACAAAAAGGTGGAGCAATACCAAGTGTATATGCCAGTGATATAGGCAATATGCTAATACCACTTCCTCCAATTCAAATCCAAAATGAAATTGTAAATATCTTAGATCAATTCAATGATTTAACTAATTCAATATCTCTGGGTTTACCAAAAGAAATTGAATTAAGAAAAGAACAATATGATTATTATAGAAATAAATTATTAACATTTAAACAATTAGAAAAATAAATGTGTATAAAAATAATTTTTATGTATAATTATTAATATCATATTTAAAGGTCTCGTGGTGTACCGGTTAACATGCCTCTCTGTAACAGTGGAGATTGCAAGTTCGATTTTGCCAAAAATCACCACAGCATCTAAGAAGATTAAAAGACATTATCTTTTTTTAGAAAGGTGCTAATAGCTCAATTGGATAAAGATTTTGACTTTGGATCAAAGGGTTACTGGTTCAAATCTTGTGTAGCAAACAAATTTATATAAAAACTAAAACATTATGTATTGGTATTTTTTTAATAGATAATCACTATTTTATATATAATAATGAAAGCGAGTGAAAAAGTTCTGGAGCGCTATCCTTCATTCGCAAAATTATAGGTGAGCATTCCATCTAAAAAAACTAATTGCATATTTAAAAAAAGTATGTAATTAGTTTTTTCATGTATAATAAAACTGCGAATGAAGGAAACCACTTAGGTTTAAAATAAATAAAACATCTTAAATAAGATCTAAGTAGGATTAAAAATCTATAATTAGTTTTGAAAAGAATTTAAAATATTTTTGAAATAGATTCCTACTTTTTTCTTATTCGATATTATTAAAAATTACTAGTTTAAAAAATAGAATTACTCATTATAAAAAATATGCAATAATCTTATTTTTATTCTATAGGTTTATATTTAAATTTCTTTTCAAAATAATGTTTAATTTATAAATATAAAATTTTAGAAATTAAATGTAAATAAACGTACATAATTAATAAATTAATCAAATAAATTAGTAATTAGAATAATATTTTAATAATATAAAAACTCATATATAGGAAATAAATTATATTTAATATAAAGATTATATATGGCGGTTATGTTGAAACTGATTAACACTTCTGACCGTGACTTAGACGCACATTAGTTCGAGTTCTGTTAATCGTTCTCATTAAAATACTAACTAAAAACTAATAGTTTCTTAGTTAGTATTTTTTATTGTAATTTTAAAATTTAAATAGAATATATATATTAAACACAAAAAATAATTATTAAGGAATATAAGATGTATACAATTGAATTAGAATTTAAAAAGGATTTACCTGCTTATCCTAAAGAAGCAAGATTATATAAGCGTAATTCTAAAGGTGTTGATGTTGATTACATGATTAAGAAATCTTTAGATTCAGTTTTTAAAATAATTGATCCTAAATTATGCAAAAATAGTGAAAAAGAATTAAATTGATTAATTGATTTAATAAATAAAGAAAATTCTATTGAATTTGAAATTTTAGATTTAGATCTAAGGGGATTATTTTTAACATTTAAAAATTCTTTACAACAAGAATTTGAATCTAATAATACCTTTAGAAACATAGATATTCAAACAATTGGAGATTATATTGATACATGTAAGAATTATTCTTACATGATTGATGAACAAAAAGCAAAAAAATTAACTATAAATAATATTTGTTTAGTTTTTAAATTAGATCATCCAATACATCAGTCATTGAATTGTTTAAATACTATTGCTATATTTTGTGATCTAAATCCTTATGAGCAAAATAAAACTTATTCTTTAGTTATTAAGAGAGTTGAATTATTAGAAATTAATAAATCTCTATGAAACAATAAACAAATTAAGATAAATATTAACAGTAATACTAGTTATTATGATCCGGAATTTTATCATGATCTTGAACAAATAACACCAATAATTTCATTTGGAAAGAAAGACTCAGAATTAAGAAAATATTTAAGATATGATGACTGAACTAGTTTTATTTATGCAATTCACAAATACTATGATGAAAAGAAGAATAATGCTAATACTGATAATCAAATAATCTATTATTTGAGTAAAAGTAAAAAATATGATGCAAATGATCAAGTATCTTGTTATCTATTTCAATTAAAAGACAAAGCAAATATTGTAATGAATCCTAGTGCTAAATATTATTTAATTAATCGTGATGATGAAAACAATAGTTATCACATTAATATAAAAGATATCAAAAACAATTTTCAAGATGATTTATTAAAAAAATTAGAAAATGAAAAAGATAATGCTAATAAGTTAAATGATGAGTTGCAAGACAAAAATAAAAATTACAATTACAGTATAAATAGTTTGATGCCACAAAAACAAGAATTGTTGCAAATTAAAAAAGAGCAAGAAAAAATTTTAGAACTAATAAAGAATGATTTGAATAATTTAAATAATGAATTGTCTTCGTTGAACGAAAATCTGAATTTTATAAAAGATGAACAAAAAAGTCTTCAAAATGATAGAAAAAACATTATTAAAAATGAGGATTTAAAAGAAGAACAAGAAAAATATTTAATAATAAACCAAAAACAACTAAATTTAAATAGTGAACAACAAAAAGATATTGAAGAAAAGATTCAAAAAAAGCAAAAAACAATAAGTGAATTTAAAAAACAATTAGATGATAAAAATAATGAGAAAGAAATAAATGATAAATCTTTACAAGAAATAAATTTAAAAGTTGATGGATATTCACAAAAAATTAAAGAAAATTTAAAAAATATTAATGAAAATGATTTAGCAATTAAAAGATATGACAAACAAATTGATTTTATTAATGAAAAACAATACAACATTTCTTATTTAACTTTTTCATTTGATGACGAACAAAATAATATATTTACTCCATTGCAATTGTTTAATTCTTCAGAATATGATGATATAAAAACTATCAATAATTTTTATATAAATGAAAAAGATAATGGTACATTAGCCATCTTAAATCGTTATGTAGATGGATTAGATCAAATTAGATTTGGCTATTATAAAAATCCATATTTATTTGAAAATTTAATTGATCCATTAAATTTAAAAGTTGATGGAAAAAAACAGTTAAAAGAAGAAATTATTAATAAATATCAATTAAATGACAATCAACAAAGTGCAGTATTTAAAGCAATTAATATTGATAACTTCTTTTATTTGCAAGGACCACCTGGCACAGGAAAAACACAAACAATATGTGCAATTGCCAATGAATATGCATTGGAAAATAAAACAATTTTAATGACATCTCAATCCCATGAAGCAATCAATAACTTTTTTGATAGATTAGATGAATTAAACAATGATAATCCATTGTTCTTAATGATTAAATATATTGCTAATGAAGAAAAAGATAAAGAAAATAAATATAATTTGGATTATGCATGAAAACGTTTTATTTCAAAATGTATAAATGCATGTGAAAAACCAAATAACAATAAAGAGTGCATTGAAATAATCAAAGAGTTACAAGAAAACAATTTTATACAACCTAATTTTTTAACTAATTCAGAAATAGTAATTATTAATAATAATCGTAGTTTACTAAAAGATTTATCACGTTTTGATAAGAATATATTAGATATTGATGAAATTATTAGACACAAGGATGAAAATGAAGAAGATTTTATTGAAACAATTAATTACTTTAGCAGAAAAGCAGTAAGAGAATATAAAGATAGCAATATAACTAAAAATGAATTATTAAACAAATATGATAATTTAATTAATTCACTTTATGAAAAACAACATATAACAAGAATATTTAATAATTTAGATGAAATAAAACATTATTTGAATCAAAATAGTGTTAGTGATGATTACAATGATTATGCAACATTATTTAAAAATGAATATTTAAATAATAATGAATTAAAAAACTCATCAAAATTCAAAAAATACATTATTGATAATCGTCTAATAAATATATTTGGTATAACCACAACATCAACAATTACATTAACATTATTAAGAAAAAATGATGTTGATTTATTTTATGATTGACCAATTGACATTGTTATAATTGATGAAATAAGTAAATCAAGTACACCAGAAATTCTTTCAAAAATTGTTTTAGCAAAGAAAATAATTTTTGCAGGAGATTATAAACAATTACCACCAAAATGTGACTTAACTGTTGATGTATGTAAAGATTTAGTTCAAAATGATGCATTTTTAAATAAATTTATTAATAAAGATCAAAAAAATAATAATGTTTTTAATGAATCTGAAGATAATAATGAAGAAAAAGCAACAAAACTATTTAATTGATTAAAAACATTATATAAAGATTCATTTTTTAATAAAGAAGTACAAGAATTAAAAAAACAACCAGATAAAAAATTAGCTCCTTATCAAAACTTAACTATTCAACATCGTTTTTGTGAAAATATTATGAATATTGTAAATACTTTTTATGATTATGATGAACGATTAGAAATGCCAAGTAATCCAAGAAAATTTCCTAAATATAAAATGAATTTTAAATATAGCAATGGTTCTAATAAGTCTTGTGATGATAGTGTAATTTTGATAGACAGTAGTTCATTAAATATCCAAACAAAAAATTATTTTGAAACTAAATATAAAATAAAAAACCTAAAAGAAGAATCATTTGACACAAATAATTGGAACAATAATTTATACTCTTCAACTGTTAATCCTTATAATTGTTTAATAATAACCAATGTAATTGATAGTTTATATCAAAATAATAATCCTAACTTAAAACTTAATAATATTGGAATTATTACTATGACTAGATCTCAAAAAAGTCTAATTAAAAACGAATTAAAAAAAATAAATCATGAATATACTCAAATAAAAGTTGATACAGTTGATAATTTTCAAGGAAGAGAAAATGAAATAATCATTTTAGATTTTGTAAGATCACATGGGCAATTAAAAAATAACACAGTTGACTATGATAATAAAAGAAATTTAAATTTTTATTTTGTAAATGAACGTAATAATGTAGCAATTAGTAGATCAAAAGCTAAATTAATTATTGTTGGTAGTTTCAATAAACACTATTTAAATAATTCAACAATTAAAGATGTAAAGAACATAACGCAAGAACAAGGATTTTTAAAAAGAATCTATGATGAAATTAATTCAGATTGTGTTTTAGATGCAGGAGAATTTATATGACAAAAGATTTAATTATTCAATTACCAATTCCATATGCTGTATATGGTATTAATTATGATATTAAAACCTTATCTAAATTAGATGAAACAAACGCACTAATTTTATTAGCAATTGTAAGTAATATAAAATCAAATCCAACAAATACTTTAAGAGAAGTTTTACATAATTTCTATCATTTAAATGACAATTATGATGAATTTTTTGATAATGAATTAAATAATTTAATCAGAAATAAAACTATTACAAGTCATGAAAATGAACTATTATCTTTAAATAGTTATGTTGGAAATTTTAAAATAAATGATAAAGTTTTAAATTTATTAAATAACAAAACGGGTTTTTTTGGAAATAGTGAACAAAAACAATCATTTAGTTTAAATTTAAAAAAGGGATTATTTATTAATCAAAATTATGAAAACTATAATCCAGGCAATAAAAATTTAATCCCTTATAATGATGAACTAAGTTGTTCAAAATTTATAGATTTAAATTTAAAAATTAATGATGTATATAATAATCAAATTTCTGAATATATTAATAATAAATTAAAAAATAACGAAAATTTATTTTCACTAAATTTTAAAAATAAAACAGACATAGATAATGGAAATAATCTAATTTATTACAAAATAGATTGTAAATTTAAAATCAGAATCAATGATAACTATGTTGAAATTTTTTGTGATAAAGATTTAGAACAAAAAATTTATGATGAATTTTATAAAACTAAGATTTTTTATCAAGATTTATTACAGTTAATTTCTAGTCAAATATCCACTAAATTTATAAATTTGAAAGAAATTTCTTCATTAGACAATTCTTTATTATTTATTGAAAATGACAATATTATAAATAAAAATGAAATATTTAATTTAGATAATCATTTTTACTGCATTATTGATGATCAAATATGAGAACTATTCATATATAAACAATCTATATTTGATGAAACAAATAATAATGCAATTTGAACTAAGTTATATGCAAAAATTTTCTCAATTAATGAAACTAAAGAAATCATTAATAATAATTTGTCCAATAAAAAATTTATTGAATGAATTTATAAAGATTTATCACTAAAAGAAATTAAAGATTTTATATTAAAAATTATTTGTTCAAATTTAGACATAATTAAGATTTATCAAACAATTATAGAAGAAAATTTTAAAGAATGTTTAGCTTATTTAACAAAAAATAAAATAGATATAGAAGAAATTAATGAGTTATTTCCTAAAAATATAAATGAATTTTTAATAGAACAAATCACAAAAAATAAAGATAGTTTTTTATACTCATTAAAACAAAAACAAATTAATAATATTATCTTACAAAAATTAATAATTAAAATTGCTGATTTTGATTATGATTTATCACAAACATATTTAATAAATAGTAAATTAGAAACAGAAATTATTGATAAAATAAAGGATACAAAATTACTTATTAATGATACTAATCAATTAAGAATTAATGATTTGGACAAGTTATATTATGATTTAAAAAAACAAAATGATATTTTAAATAATTTAAACGAATATATAAATTTAAGTTGTATAAAGCAATTAATAAAAGAGTTGGATTTTAAAACAAGAGAAATTGAAGATAAATTAATTGATAAAAACTTTAATACTCTAACAATATTAGCTCAAGAAAATAGACAAATCTTAGAACAACAAATATCAGAAAAATTACCAAATTTTAAATATGATCTTGGCAAAGGTGTTCAACAATTTCTTAACAATAATATAATTAATGAAATTTTAAATAAACAAGACATTAATACATTTAAAGAATTAAATAGTTTTAATAATAAATTTTTACATGGAAATAAAGAAAAAGAATCATTTATTAATGACAAATTTGATATTGCTAATAATAAACTAAAAACTTATAAAATCTTCTTAGAAAATTTAAGAAATAAAGTTAAACAATACAAAAAAGAAGTAAATAATAAAAAATAATATCTCATGAGTCATAGTGTATCTTTTGTTGCATTTAATTTAACACAAGATATTAAAGAACAATGCAACAGTATCTTAAATCGTATTAAATCAATACAACAATATAATTGAAAAAATGAATCTATAAATCAATCAATTAACAATTTAATTAATAATTACTCTAAAAAGTTGATGATATTTTAAATATGGATAAAAAATTAGTAAATCCTGTTGAAATACAAAGCATGTTAATAACAATAACTAAAGATATAGCAAATATGCAACAATTTACTGATGAAAGTATTAATAAATATTACCAAACTTATTTTGATAATGCTAAACAAAATATTAATAAGATCATTGCACAATATGGAATATTAGCAATAACAGCAATTGAACAGATGCAGAAAAATCATGAAATTATTAATGAAGACAATTTATTAAATAAGATTGATATAATTCGCAATAATCAAATAAATGAAGAACAATTAAAAATATATAAGCAAACTTTTAAACAAGCAATAAATGCTTCAAATTTTCCTAATAATATCAAACTAGAATTATTAAATTATATTAATACATTTAAAACAATTCAAGAAGTTAGTGATATTGCAGGATTTATTGCATCTAAAAATGATGAATTTAACAAAATGTTGCATTTAATCAAAGACGTTTCTAGTATTTTAAAAGAAGTAGGGTTTAAATTTACAAACCATGAAATTAAATATTGTTATGATAAAAAAGAAGGTATATTTAATACAATTTTAAATTTTAAAAATCAAAATAATAATTCAATTGCTATTGAATTTAATTCATTAGGAAAAATTAGTTATAAACTAGGTAATTATATTGGGCATGCTTGTGAAGCTACTTCAGCTTCAATTTTAAAAAAACTAAAAGAAAAAGGATATGAATATTCAGTACCACAAATTACAAGAAATATTTCAAACGCAAAACCACTAGCAAAATCTATTGATACATTTAAAGAAAGGAATAAATAGATTATGTCTTTAAAATCTTCAATACAAACTTTATTAAATAAATTAGAACAAAAAAATATTATTTTAGTATCAGGAAACATTAATGAATTATTTTATTTAAAAGATATATTTGAAGATGCTCATTCTACAGGTTTTGTTTCATTAACTGATATTATTGCTTATTATTGCAAATATAAAAAAAGTGAAGCAGTAAAATCAATACATTACTTTAGTCCTAGTGATGGATTAATTGATTATTCTCTTGATGTAAATAAAACAATAAATAATAAAAAAGACCAAGAATCAATAGATGAATTAGGTTTAAATGATGCTATTAGTGATAATGATTTAACCAGTTATCTTGATACTTTAAATGATGAAATTAAAAATACTGCACAGCAAAATAGTTTATTTTCACGTTTAGATATTATTGATTGTAGTGATATCTTTTTTGATAAAGGTTCAATGCAAGGTATATCACCTGCAAAATTATCACAATTAATTGCTGATTTTATGCAATTTAATGAAAATATTAAAATTACACGATTTATTCAAAATTTCAAAAAACTAATTTTATACAGTAGAAATCCAAGCACACTTACTAATTTCTTTTCGACCAATAATGTTGAATTTGCAAGTGTTGTTATTCAAAAACCAAGTAAAGAAGAGCGAAGTGATTTTTTTAAAATTTACTCTAATTATTTTTTGAATATTAAATCTACCATTCAAGATGAAAATAGTGATGATTTTAAGGATGCTGTAACAATAACTGATGGATTATCATATCGCGAAATTTTACAACTAGCAAAACTAGAAATTGGTGATGATAAATATACTTTTAAACAATTATATAATCTTGCAAATTTTAACAAAAAGCAAAGTGAATGAGAATCTAGTAAAAACTTTAAAGATTTAAACAAAATTAGTGATGAACTAAATAAAAGGGTTAAGGGTCAGAGTTATGCTATTAGTCAAATTCGTAAAACTTTAATTCGTAGTTTTACAGGTTTACAAGGAATTACTCAATCATCAAATTCTAAAAAACCTAAAGGAATTTTATTTTTTGTTGGACCAACAGGAGTTGGTAAAACAGAAATCAGTAAGGCCTTATGTGAATATATTTTTGGTGATGAATCACGTTTAATTAGATTTGATATGAGTGAATATAATCATGAAGAAAGTGATCAAAAATTAATTGGTGCTGCACCAGGATATGTTGGATATGATGCAGGGGGACAACTAACTAATGCAGTAAAAGAAAAACCATTTTGTATTTTATTATTTGATGAAATTGAAAAAGCACATAATAAAATTCTTGATAAATTCTTACAAATCCTTGAAGATGGAAGATTAACTTCTAGTCAAGGAGAAACTATTGATTTTAGTGAAACTTTAATAATTTTTACAAGTAATATAGGTACTTCACAAATTAAAGATATTACAGCAAATAATGAAATAATTCATCAACAATTTATTAATGCGGTAAAAGATTATTTCAAAAATAATTTAAAAAGACCAGAAATTTTAAATCGTATTGGTGAAAAAAATATTATTCCTTTTGATTTTATTACTGATGATCAAATCTTAGATGAAATATTGAATATGAAATTATCAAATATTATAAAGAAATTAAAAGATGAAAAATATATTGACTTACATATCAATCAACCTGATAAAGAGTATTTATTCGAAACAATTAAAAACAAATACGATAGATCTATGGGTGGAAGAGGTTTGATGGAAAAACTTGAAACAAATTTTGTTGATGATTTATCTGAATTTATTTTTGTAAATTATGAAATTATTAATCAAAATAAAAAGGATAAAGTTTTTACTCATGTACAGGGATCATGAAAAAATAATAAAATTAATTTTATTATAATTCAATAATATTTTACATGTTGACATTCAATTTGAACAAAAATAACTTTAAACAAGAAAGGATTATGATGTATTTATCTCCAAATCGAATATCTACGTCTATTTAGAGCATCAATAAACACCAAAAAGATGATATATATTTTAAAAAACTTATTATCTTTTTTATTTAAATAAAAGATTGACTTTATTAATAAAAATGCAATGAATTTAAAATCATTGCATTCCCTAAATGCAATTTCAAGTGCAACAACTATAAAAGGAGTTATTGCACTTTTTTTATACAAAAAAAGTGTTAAAGTTAATTGACCATGGAATATACACATTTAAGTCTGAGTGAAAGAAATTTAATTCAACATTTCTTTAATTATGAAAATTTATCAATAAGTGAAATTGCAAAAAAGATAAATCGCAGTAAATCAACAATTTCACGGGAATTAAAAAGAAATACTTTTGATCATTTTTACAATGCAGAAATTGCTAATAAAAAAGCATTTCGTCGTCATCGCAATAAATACTTTTTTCATAACTTAAAATATGAAGATTTTTCAAAGTTATTTTTGCGATATTATGAGAAACGATATCACGGTGTAAATGCCACGTATCATAGGATACAAGCTGAACATCCAAATATTATGATGCCTTCTCTTCGTCAAGTGTTCAATTTAATCAACAACTGGAAGTGGGTTATTAAACCTTATGATCGATTAAGACGCTTTAGGAAAAGTGGTCCAAGGCGAACAGTTGGAATTTTTTCTAAATTCAAGGATAAATTAGTTCTTCCAATCTGGACTCGTCCCAAATCAGTGGATTTAAGGCAAGAATATGGAGATTATGAAGTTGATTTAATCATTGGTCATAAATCAACTGGGTATGATAATTTACTAACGTTTAATGAACGCAAAAGCAGAAAACTTTTTATTAGACGAGTGAAAAGCAAGAATCCAATGACAATCAATTCCATCATTAAGAGCATCATTGATGAAAATCATCTCCATGTGAACACCATTACTGTTGACAATGGAATTGAATTTCAAAAGATTGGGATACTAGCTTATTGAGTTAAATGCAAGGTGTATTTTTGTGAACCATATGCATCATATCAAAGAGGTTCCAATGAAAACCTAAATGGGTTAGTCAGAAGGATGTATAAAAAGAAAACAAATTTTAATGAAATTACTGATGAAGATATTTACACCTTGCAAGAAAAAATTAACAACATGCCTCG
>JAGBPV010000009.1 GCA_017633195.1 bacterium | reverse complement strand
TTAAAAAATCTAAGTTATTTTTGTAATTATTTTTAGTTGCATAATATTGTTTCTTATTCACAACAAAAATAAAAAATAAAGCAATAAATTGATAAATTCTTAAGTCTCTTTTAGTTAATTTAATTAATCCTAATAATAAAAAAAGACCAATAAAAATAAAAATTACAATTCTAAATAAAATATCAATTTTGCTAAAACTAAATGATAAACATGCAGCAATGATTAAACACACAATAATATATGCAACATCTTTAAGTGTTAAAGACTTGTATATTAATAATCTTGAATTAAATAAACTTCTTGGAATTAAATTGTCTGGATTAATCATTCTTATTGTTCACCTTCTTTATTTTTTGAAGAATTATCTTCAGTTTTCTTTTTATCTTCTTCTTTTTGTTGTTCAGGTTTTCTATATGTTCCAAATACACTAGATTTACTGTTGAAATAATTAGATTTTGATAAACCTTCTGGAGTAGCTTTAATACTATTTAGCATTTTCTTTCGTCAAAAATGTTTACCAACCTTTTCATGTTCAAGTATTCCTTGTTCTTTGGTCATTGTACCTTCAGACATTTGTCTATCAATCTTGTTATGAGCAATATCATGTTTTTTCTTTACACCTTGTTTACCTAACTTAGTTAATCTTGATAAATTTCTAAATGGAGATGAAAATCCTTTTGTAACTAATCCCATTGCTCCACTCATGCCTGCTAGACCCATAAATCCTCTGAATGTATCCATTCCTTCTCTTAACCCAAATCCTTCACCAATAAATGAAGCAATAATACTTGATGCAGAAAATACTGCCATACTACTTCCAGCAATAAATGCTAGCTCAACAATTCCTTTTGCAATACTTCCCCCATTAGCATTAAATCAAGTACTGTTATCAATTGTTGAATGTATTAAAGAAATTAAAATAATGTAAACATAATACATCACCAAATTACCTAAAATAACAAGCGCTTTTGATATCACCATGTTCTTATATAAAACCATTCTTTTACCATCATCTAATGGCATACTAAATGCTAAAAATGGACTAATTAGCATTAAGAAGAACAATTCAGCCATCTTTAACATAATTACTCATGAAACAATTAATAATGCAAATAAAGCAAATCATGTTCCAAGAACTTGTACGAAGAAATTGTATTTTAAAATTACTCAATCATCAGGTGGAGCAAAACTATCTGGCACAGGTCCTTGAAATCCTTCTGGAGCACCTAACAAATATAAGAAATCACTAATTCCACCTTGATCAGTTGATCCAGTAAATGCTAAATTAATAGCTTCACTTAAAAATCCCATTATTGCTACAATGCAAAAGAAAAATGCAGGAATGCTAAAGCAAACTAAAAATCCTAAAATAAAGAATTTAAAAGCATGAATAATTCCTTGTTTTTGTTCTTTGGTATCTTTTGTTTTTGTGATAATTACTTTGATAATTTGTCATATAAAAACTATGAAACCAATAAATACGGCAATTATTACAAATCCAATAAATATTCATGGAATTTTTACATCATTAATATTTGGTGGAGTAATTACACCATTTTTATAAGTACCATTAGTATCAAAAAAGACATTTCACAAAATTCCTTGTGTTAAGTATTTAATTGCATCAGCAACATATGAAACGATAGTTAATGGTCCTTCAATAAAAATGATTCAAACAAACTTAAGAAGACCAGCAAGAATTAATTGTCCTATTGACAACATAATAATTACCTTTCTTTCTTGTTCTAACTATTGCTACTAGAACTACTATTTGATAATGGTGCAAACATCATATGTCCTTCGATTAAAGGGAATAATATATTACTAATACTACATACAACAATAATTCCTACTGCTCCAACCACTCATCATAAAAATTTACCTAAAATTTCTTTTCTTTCTTCAGGATCTTTATGTTTTGCTAACAAAATAAAATAATATCCCAAAACAAAAATTAAAAAGATACCTGCTATAACTCCAAAAACAATTAATATTGCATTAGCTACTTGTCAAACTCACTCAGCTAATGGAGTAAACGTTTGTTGACTAACTGCACTATTAGTGCTTGCTAAGATTAAATTTTTCATTATTTTTCTCCTTGATTTTTATTTTTTTTCTAAATATGCAAATAATTCACTTGCGTTAAATTTGTCATGTGGATTTTTTGTTTTTAAAAAACCCAGAAAATCTTGTGTATCTACTTCAACTTGCATCAATGTATTTCTATCAACCAATACAACAATGTTGTTTTTCATTTCTTATCCTTTTGACATTTCATTTTCAATTTCTTGCATTAATTTTTTATATGCATTAATTGCATCTTTATTCATCTGTTCAAAAACATCTTTTAGTACTTTTAAAGTTTTATTTAAATTATTTGAAGTACTATACTGCTTATAATTTTTTTCATAATCCATTTTGTTTAAATAATCTACTGTATTACCTGGATTTTTAGCAATTGATACCATTGCTTTTTGAATTTTAAAACTTTGTTTTTGTTTAATATCTTCTTCAATATTTTTTAGCAATGAATCTTCAGCAGTATTTTCTTCAGTTTCAAATGGAATGCTATTTTTAATTTCTTTTAAAATTCCATTTGCAATTCTTACGTTTAGATCATCTTTTTCTTGTTCTAATCAATTATTTAAATCAGTGTTTTTATTTTGCATGTTATATGCTTCATTTCTTGTTTGTTTAATTTCATAAATTTGATTTAAAGTATTGAAATATTCTTGATAACACTTTTTTAATTCTTGATTACTATTAACTAATTTGTTTTCTAAATCTAAGACTTGATTTTGTGTATCTTCATCTAAATTTTTAAACTTAAATGTATGAATATCTTTTTCTATAAATGTTGAAACTAATTTACCATACTCATCATTTAGATTTTGTCTTAATAACATCCTAGACATTTGCACAACTTGTTTTCTGTAATCAATCATCATTTCATAGTATTTAGAATCAGTTTCTTTTAGTATGTCTTGTGCAAATTCTTTTAGTTCTTTTGTTTCACTGTTTGCTAACAAACCTTTATATTTAAAAATTGGTTGATTAGTTTTAATGTTGTAATTAGTTGCTTCTTTTTCAAAAAATGCTAAATGAATATGTTTATTATCTGTGTTTTCATGAAGAGCAAAGAACACTTCATAATCTTCTATATTCATGTAATTCTTTTTAAATAATCCTTGCAATGGTTCTTTAATTAAACCACTAATTAATTCAGGATGATCAATGATTTTTTCTTGCATGAATTCTTTTTCAAAACTAATTACAAAATCTCACACATTTTGCTTTGGATTTAATTCATGAAATTTATTTTTTAAATCTTGTAATTCATTTCAATCATAAAAATTATCATTATTGATATTAAACAAAGCAGTTTTGTTTTCTTCTGGATTAATTCAACTTGCACCATCTCTTAAAATGTAATTAATATAATCTCCACTTTGATAATATCTTCAGTGTGAATTATTACCATTAGCAAATCGAATCATTTTAATTATTATTGGTTGCTTCTTTTTCATTAGAATTCACCATCTTTAAAAATATCTTTGATCCAAGGTAATAAAGTTGTTCCAACTGGATCACCTTGTTCAACACCAGATCTAGACAACACAGAAATGCTATTGCCATTTTCATCTTTTGTACCAATTCTAGTAAATGCTCTTAAAACATATGAAAGCATTCTTGCAATTGCGTTTAATTCTTCATGAATTTTTTTAAAATTTGTAACAATCATTAAATCACTTAACCTTGTTGATTCTTTAATTGCTTTTTGAATATGTGGTTTGATTAATGCATAAACTGTTGATTCTTTATCTAATGCAACTTTATTAGTCACAAAGTTCATTAACAGTTCACTAAACAAATCATTTAAAAAATACTTATCTTTTTTACCAATATGTTTAATTTTGAAGTCTGTAATAAAATGATCTAACAATATACAATTCTCTTGACCTTTAATTCTAATGTGAACATCTCTTGAACTTGTGCTTTGTGGTAATCTTCTTTTTCTACCCATTTTTAACCTTTACTTATAAACCTTAAATGTTTAATAGCGCAGTCATAGAATGTTTGAATTTGTTCATAATATGTAATTTGTTTCTTTAAATTACTTTGACTTAAATTTGGATTGTTTTGTGTGTCATTAAAATAGTTTCAGTTATTTACATTAAGATTTAAATTCTTGTTACTTGAACTAAAACAACTTGGAATTTGCTCATTCATCATATATCAGTTAAAACTTACAAATCCTAAATTAATAATAGAAATATTTGAGTATGTAGAACTTAAAACTCATGAATTATTTGCTCAACCACCACAAAAAACTTTAAGATCATCATTTCAAGTATTTATTGATAAATTTTGTGTAATTAAGAATTTTTTGAAATCATGTTTAAAAATTAATCATTTTGGATTAAGTAAAATTTCTGTTCAATCTAACTTACTTAATAAACTTATATAACTTGTTGAAGTTGATAAAATTGGTAAGAAACTAAATTCTTGCAATGAAGTGCTATTTAAGCTATTAATAAATCCAACAAGATAAGCATTAATAAAATATCAATCTAAATTAATCAAAGCATTATTTAAACTTCAAAGCAAAGGATACAAAGTAGCTAAATATTTTGCAGTATTGTTTTTATTAATACTTTGTCATTGAGTTTGCTCATAAGTTAATTGAGTTAATAAATTCGTATTAAAGTTACTTCATTTTGGATTTTGAATTTGAAAGTTATTTACTCAATTAGTTTTGATGCTTATTAAGTCTTGATTGTATTGATTTATTAAGTTTGAATATGAAGCATAATTAATATCTTGATTTGATCCTAAGGATTGATTAGATTGTTTTGATTTTAATCATTGTGTATTTAAACTAAAAAAACTACAAGATATTACACTAATTACACTTAAACATGAAATAGATAAAAATAAAAATTTACAAACTCTTTTAATGACTTTTTTCATAAAAAAATTAAATTAGTCATATTTCAGAACAAATTTGTAAATTTATAATTCTATAAAAGCAATCTAATTATACTAGAAATTTATT
>JAGBPV010000054.1 GCA_017633195.1 bacterium | reverse complement strand
TTTGCTTCATTTTCATTATTCATTAAAATAGCATTTGCTTGTTTTGCCATTTCAATATCTTGATCCTTTTTTTGCAACAAATTAAATTCAAGTTCTTTTTTCTTTTTTGATTTTAATCATGAAAATATTGATTTTTTATATTGCTTATTTTTAAAATCATTATCTATTAAATCATTTGCTAAATTAAATAAAAAATATTTAATACATAAAAAACATAAAGTTGGTAAATATGTTCTAACTCTTGTATTTAAATTTGTATAATTTGTTGAATAAAAAGTATCTAAAGAAATTCGATGTACAAAAACATTTCTGTAGTATTTAGCATGATTCCACCAAGTACTATTTAAAACTTTATTGCTAAAATCAACCATATTATTTTTAATATCTTCATTATTAAAAAAATTACTTCAATCAGTAGAATTTAACATGGTTAATAATGAAATTTTTTTAGCATCATTTCTGTATTTATCTACATCAAAATCTTCTGGTAATGTAATATTTGTAAAATTTCTGCAAATAAAATCTACTAATAGAATAAATAAATCATTTCTTTCAATAATAAAGGTGTTTTGTTTTGCATCATATATTTTTTTAAAAAAAATATGTTTTTTTTCATTTTGAAGAATTTTATGACTTATTTTTTTAAATCTTTTATATAAAAAAATAAGTTCATTAATTTCTGCATGTTTTAATCTACTACATTCAATCTTATTCACAATTTTATTTAATTTATAAACTAATGGTAAGGTTTTTTTGTACAAAACTAAACCAATATTTGTTGCTTCATCAAACTCTTTTTTTGTTTTTTTAGATCGATCTATAATGTTTGAAAAATCATCATATAGAGATGATAAATTATCTAATTTTTTAAAAATTCTTTTAGCTATTTTATTATGCATATTACTAAAGCAATATTAATATAAATATCTTATATGAATTTAAAATTAAATAATCAATTAAATAGATATAAATTGTACTTTTAGATATAAATTTAATAAAAATAATCTGAGACATGAAATTTAAATAGAAATAACCTTGTAGATACAATAGACTAGGAGATTAAAATTGGAGAATAATTCTTTCAAAGAAAGGAAGGATTCTTGTTTTCTATGTCTAAACTAGGACATAAAATTTGAATTTTTGTCCAAATTTCATGTACATCTTTATTAATTATCCAAAAGTTAATTGGTATTAGTTGGAGAAAGATTAGGAATTTTTAAATCATGTTCATGATCTAAATAATATTGGTTTAATCGATCAATAAAAAGCGCAAAGGATTTACTATTGGCATACCAGGTCTGAATAATGATTCCCGGTTGTTGATAGTATTGAAATTGAAACATTGGCTTAGTACGAAATGCTCAAATCACGGTATAAACTGGTTTTGGATAATCCTTAACATCAACTGACAATGACTGATTCTCAATTGCTAAATTAACAGCATGATAGTATTTTCTAACAATTATTCAAAAAGAAAAAGGAGTAATAAAAATTGTTAAAAGCGATCAAAATGAGCAAAGACAAATACCAATGCAATATAAAGAATTAACATATAAGTGCAAAATACAAAAAATTAATTGAATAAGTAAGCAGGTAAAAAATAAGATTGCCAAAATAATTACCATTATATGAATTCTTTTAATTACAGCTACTTGGTTAGTTTTAAATTTCTTGGTGTAACTATAGTAAGATAAATCAAGAATATACTTACTAACATCATAGTTATTCAAAGCATCTTCACTTGCTTTTAAGATGGTTTTAATTTTCTGATAACGTTGTCAAAAACTACCTGCTTTTTTCTTTTTCATACGTAAGGTTGTTCAATTATTAATAATTATAAATGAAACAAAGGATTATTTGGTTAATAAATATTTTAATTTGACATTGAAATTAGTTTATTCTTAAATGTTTTAATGAGGTTGACATGAATTTCAATTTCCTAAATAGTTATGATAAATTGCTATACCTAAATAATAATAGTTACTTAATTTAGAAGCAAATTTACTTTTGGAATCTGAAATATAATCACTTATCCAGATTTAGCAAATCACCTATTAACAACGTTATGAATTTGGTGATTAATAAGGCAATTATTTTTATTATGATTGGGAATAAGTTATTTAACAAGATCATTTATTAAGTAGTTTTCCCTTTATTGATATAAGTTAGATCTTCACTCTTTAGGTATTTATAATTTTTTACAAATTATTACTTGATTGTTTATTATTTTGCTTAAATGATAAATTTTCTTTTAGATTATCTTTTATATAATTATTAGTTAAAAAATATGAAAAAAATTGTCAAGCATGCAAAATTTGTAAAGAAAAACGATGCATTTTATTTATATGGGTTAATTCTCGTATGAAAAGCAATGATTAAACTAAGCGTTACGGGAATCTTAATGTCATTCTTCTTAGGATTATTCACATTTGCTGATAAATTAAGCTAGTTAACTTTATGCTTGATACTTTGCGTTTTTGCTTTGATAGCTTATTCTTTACAAATGCTCATGATGTATTTTACCCATTTTTCACATTCATGTCCATGTTTTATATAAGGCAAATTAAGTAATTATAGTATTGTGTAAAATGTATATAGTTAACTTAATTTAATTATTTTAATAATATAAATAAATTCTCATTATATTTTGAAAAATTCAGAATTAAATTAAAGGATTAAACATGAATGATAATTTAAAAG